>JARRPN010000261.1:0-6163 GCA_037382875.1 Calditrichaceae bacterium
TCTTCATTAAGTTCTACATTTGTTGGTATATCAGTTTGATGTACAAAAATGTCTTTTCCATCTTCACCTACGATGAATCCAAATCCTTTTATGGGGTTATACCATTTTATTTTTCCTTCCATATTTTTTCACCTCCTCAGCTATTGTATGCTGGGCTTTAAAAAGAAAAAAATAAAAATTCAAAAAAATCGAATAAACGAAAAGTGTGAAGTTTTTATCTTTACTTTTTTGTTAAAATGGCAATCATTGGTTATTTAAATAGATTCCTATCCATTATAAAAGAAGTGCTTTACACAACTTATTTTGGCTATTTACATATACTTTAATTTGATCTGGAGTAAAATACAGCAATAATTAAAACAGGTGTATATCGGAATTTACAATTCCATGGCTAACTTTTAATATCTAACAAAACTCCAATTTCCAGATCTTCTAAAATTTCTTTTTTATATATTTTTATTTCAGTGTCATTACTCTAAAGAGATATGCAATTAGTACCATTGGTTCTTCTTACCACCTTTTTGAATTAAAAGCTCGCCACATTTAGGACAGTTAACATTAGAGCCACCCCGATTCTGTACACTATCTTTAGACCCTCTGGAAGAAAAAGGTAACTTCCATCCACATTTCTTACATCTAATGTTAATCATTTAAAATTCTCCATTTAAATATTATGCTGTTGCCATGGTTTTATTGCTACGATTGTTTTCATGCTTAAGCAGTAAATGCCATAACGTAATTAAATAATTATAAATTTCTCATCATATTCAATTTCCTAGATTACGCCTAGAATTATATGATTTTTTTCATCGCCGGGTTAGTTTTAGATATCTCAATAATTATTTGTTCCTTTAAGTATATATAATTGCGTTGTCAAAATGTCAAATTAGTTTGGGAATAAGTTGTTTGAATATCGTGTTAATATATAATCTGTTTAATGATGTCATGTTCGTATCGGGAAGTGAACACAAATTACGGGTAAATTAGTTAAAATTTACAGCGCAAGAAGAGTAATTTGGGTAAGTTTTTAATAGTAAAAAAGTGTGGGAGACGAGATTTGAACACCTGGAATTAAAAACCATGCCTCAAAATCAGGGCGGAAGACTTACAAATCATGGTTTTAATGTTATATGTGAAGATTAATTTTTAGCTTCGGGATTTAAACTTCTACTAAATCTCCCCGCCACGGGCCTGATAACAATTATTATGGTTGTTTAACGGGAAAAAAACTTTATTTTTAACGCTATTATTTGGTTCAAATTCCTTCTACTGTACTAAATTACATAAATTTTATTTTTCTGCGAGTCGTTTCTTTAACTCAGTGATGATATCAACCGGACTGGGATTAATTCCTCGTAAAACTGCAAGATAACAGCTGGTGAAATCACCAAGGCACATGAGGTACATCATTTTTGCAAGCTGGCTTTTTCCTTTCGGTGAGACCTCAATGACATTCCCAGCGGTATTGCGGAAGATGTCGCGCATAAAATTCAACCGGGTTGTCATATCAATAGTTTCTTCATCTTTATCGCGGAATAAGATGCAGGAGAATTGTTTTGATATATCCGGGTTTCCGGACCAACCGACGATATCATTATGGTTACACTCTGGAACAATATCACTGCGTGCGATAATCTTACTGTTTTCGTTGAGTTGATGTCGCCATCGTATCGCAATCGGTGTGTAGACACCCCATCCATAGATCTGTTTCAGAGTGACAAAGTCTGTTGTGACTGCAATAGTCTCTTCGACATCTGCCTCGATTGCGGTCTCCTTCAGCAAGCTGACTTTTTTCAAAAAGACGATTGAAGGAAACAGCAGGTAGGCGGTTGCTGCTCGTGGTTGAATTCCGGCAGGGATTTTAATAAAGGGAATCCCACGTTTTTCCGCCAGATCCTGAAGTTTCCCGCCAGTTGAGATGCAGAGCATCTTACATTTTTTCTGACTTGCTATCTTGAACGAACTGAGGGTTTCGTCTGTGTTTCCTGAGTAGCTGATGCAAATAACAAGGGTGTCTTTGTTCACCCATTTAGGGAGATCATATTCCCGGTTGATAATAAGGGGAACATCGAGTTTATCCCGGAATAAACTGAGCATGATATCCCCGGAAATTGCTGAGCCCCCCATTCCTGCCACAATGACATTATCGATTTTGAGAAAGTTGAAACGTTGTACTACTTCAGCAATTGTAAGAGCTTCTTTAATTTGTTCTGGGAACCTGGCGAGCACATCAAGCATGTTAGCCTTATCAACCATGGTTATTTTCTTGATATCATTTGCAATCATTTTTTACCATCTCATCTCTCATCAAAATTCTTGCGGTTGGGTATCGAGTACAGCTAATCTTATACATTATTACAGCTATTGCATCAATCTTTTTAATGATTTAGTATTTTTGGATAAATACCTTTTCATCGAGCAATCCAAGCGTTCAATGTTATGCAATTCCTATAACCGACATTGAAGAAGGTTATCAATACCCCGAACGCGTTCGTTTAGAGATAAAAGAACAGGAGCTCGACACCTACAAAGCAGCCGCTGACTTTTTGAATCTCAATGACTTTGATATCGTCTGTCTCCAATTCGAATATGGCATTTTTGGCGGAAAATCGGGCAGTTATATCTTATCATTGTTGCGCAACCTGAAAATGCCCGTGATAACAACACTTCATACGGTGCTTAAAAATCCAAATGCAGAACAACGCCGTGTTATGGATGAACTGCTTGCGATATCTGATTATGTAGTTACCATGTCCCAGAAAGGCGTTGAAATTCTCCACGATGTATATAAAACATCTTTGGGTAAGGTTCGTCTGATACCGCACGGAATACACGATGTGCCCTTCATCGATCCCAATTTCTATAAGGATAAATACGGCGTCGAAGGAAAAATAGTCATTCTTACTTTTGGCCTGCTTTCTCCGCAGAAAGGCATCGAAGTCGTACTACGGGCGCTCCCGAAGGTCATAAAGAACCACCCCAATATCGTTTACTTGGTTGCCGGGGTTACACACCCTAATCTTCTCAGACATGAGGGCGAGAAATACAGGCTTTCACTGCAGCGCCTTGCGAACGAACTTGGTATCAAAGGACAAGTCATATTTCATAATAAATTTGTTTCCATAGAACAACTCAAAGAACTTATTACGCTTGCCGATATTTACATTACTCCTTATCTTGAAGAAACGCAAATTACATCGGGAACACTCGCCTATTCTTTTGCCGCAGGTAATGCCGTAATTTCAACGCCATACTGGCATGCTCAAGAGTTGCTTGCGGACGGGAAGGGCATTCTTGTACCATTCGGAGATTCAGACTCAATAACCAAAGCGATCACAAGACTTATTCAAAATGAGGTCGAACGTCATACTATGCGCAAGAATGCTTATCTGCTAGGCCGCGAAATGACTTGGAACAAGGTGGCACAACAATACGGCAACCTTTTTGCAGAAGCTCGTCAAAAACGGTCAGCGGTCATGCGAAAGAAGATCCCGATGCGGTCTCTTGACGAACAACCGCCCATTTTACCAGGAATCAAACTTAATCATCTGATGCAAATGACCGATTCCATAGGAATATTTCAACATGCAAAACATAATGTTCCCAACTTCGCCGAAGGATATTGCATGGACGATAATTCAAGAGCGCTTATTCTCACAGTATTGCTTGAGAATCTTGGCACCACAATAAATTCCTTGATACTCAATGACCTCGCAACCCGTTATCTCGGCTTCGTGAGATATGCTTGGGATGAAAAAGCCGCCCGATTTAGATCTTTTCTCACATTTCAGCGTAAATGGGCGGAGGATAACTTTTCTGAAGACAGCCATGGCCGAGCAGTATGGGCTCTCGGAACCTGCATCGGCCGTTCCGGGAACGAAGGTTTTAGTCAAATGGCTGCAGAGATCTTCGAGTACGCTCTTAAACCTGTATCTTCGTTTTCCTCGCCACGAGCATGGGCTTTTGCGTTGATTGGAGCCCAGGAATATCAACGACGTTTCCCGGGTGACAGGTCTACCCTTAACAGTATAGAAGTACTTTCAACGAAACTTATGAAACTTTATGACGAAAACTGTAGCACTAAATGGAAATGGTTTGAACCGGTTTTAAGTTACAGTAATGCTGTAATACCCCGCGCACTTATTGTCAGTGGACAAGGTCTCGCCAACGAAAAAATGCTCAGATGTGGGATTGAATCATTAAATTGGCTGATAACTGTGCAGACTTCTTCGCGCGGTTATTTTCAACCTGTTGGCACAGATAAGATATTTAAATGCGGTAGCACTAAACCCATTTTCGATCAACAGCCGATAGAGGCATATTCTACAATTTCAGCCTGTCTGAAAGCATATAAAACAACGAAAGATAAGCGTTGGTATAATGAAGCTGAAAAAGCATTCCAATGGTTTCTTGGAACTAACGATCTGGGAATTCCGCTCTACGACCCAGTAAATGGCGGCTGTTATGACGGGCTGCACGTGGACAGGGTAAATCGCAATCAAGGCGCTGAATCGACTATCGCGTTTCTTCTGTCCCTGTACGAGATGACGAACATTACGAACATTATAGAGGCTTTCAAGGAGCCGATTCTAGAATGAGAAAAAAGAATGTTTCAAAGGAAACCACATCCGTCCTTGTAAAAGATACTGGCATTATTCTGGCGCCTGATAGCCAACGGGTTATTGTACGGCCGTATATACCTTTTAACAAGTCACTAGCCAAACGGATTATTTCACGAGTGTTGTCTCTTGATGAATCGGATATAAAGAAAGAACTTAAGAATGTACTTGACAATTTTTCACATCGGCATCATAATTTCGAGCTTCTTCTGGAGCGCCAATTCGATTTTGTCCGCCGGTATATGCCTTCCTTTGTATTGCCTTCGCGAGAACGAAGGCTTCTAATAAGCTCGTTCTTTTTGTCTGAATATTCATTCGAATCAGCCGCCCTTTTCAATCCTTCAATCGTTCCACACCCCGACCAGTCGGGACTACCGCCCGGTTCGCTCCGTTTTATATTAACATTGCGGGCTACAGGCGAAGGACATATTTCATCTTTGACATTCCGTTCTGGACTTATTGACAAAAATTGCAATATATCAATCGATTATTCATCTGGTTTTGCCACCACTGCAGAAATGAACGAGAATCCCATTTACGACAAGATATGTTTTGCTCGGAAACTACGAGAAATAGGCATTTTCAACGATTTCTCAAATTTCATCATCGGCTCGCTTTCGGATGAATTCACTTTCGACGAACTTATGGAAAAAATAAAATCATCTATGTTTAACCAACAGCATTTATCGCAAACAAACCGGTCAATCAACGAAAAAATTCAATGGCTGGCCCAATGCAACTATGAGGCGCACTTCGATCCTTCAGTTCCTTTATCGGAACGGATTCTATACCCTCGCTCCCCCAGCGAACAAAACGGCATTGAGGATGCGCGATTTGTTCTTTTTACCGAAGATGATGGAAGTAACAAATACTACGCTACCTACACTGCATATAACGGCAAGGTTATACTTCCTCAATTAATAGAAACAGAAAATTTTGAGCATTTCAAAATGATCACCCTAAACGGAAATGCTGCCATAGATAAAGGAATGGCTCTGTTCCCACGCAGGATAAATGGCCGTTACGCCATGATATCGCGTCAGGATAATGAGAACCTTTTCTTAATGTACTCTGATGACATTCACTTCTGGTACGAAGCCGTTCCGCTTATGAAGCCTTTGTACTCTTGGGAATTCGTAAAGATCGGAACCTGTGGCTCACCAATTGAAACTGATCAGGGTTGGCTTCTTTTTACTCATGGTGTCGGGCCTTTTCGGCAATATTCTATAAGCGCTATTCTTCTAGACAAAGAAAATCCTTCGCAAATACTTGGCCGTTTAAGCGAGCCTCTCATTCATTGGACGGAGACTAACCGTTCAGGTTATGTTCCTAACGTTGTATACACTTGCGGGGTGCTCCTTCATAAAGACACACTTGTTGTTCCCTATGCTATGTCCGACCAGCGGTCTACCATTTCTTTGATTTCACTCTCTTCTCTCATTGAGAAACTATTACATGGGGCAAGTTAGTTAACACACAGGTATAACATGCTTTTACTAATTGACGAGAAATTAAAATGGCAGTGTAAAGAAGGATATATCTGA
>JARRPN010000262.1:0-3891 GCA_037382875.1 Calditrichaceae bacterium
AATCGCAACAACGGGTTTCCTATATAATAGTAATAACTTTCTAATTGATTCATATTTGAATGCTAGATAGGCATAAGCATTGAGCATCGGCAAAAATAGACCCGATAATAATGCGATTAATACTGCATTTGCAACAAATGATTTCATGATATTATCGAATTGGAACCCGGTATTAATCAGCATCCTGCTCATAAAAGTAAATTCTTCATTAAAAAATAATAGAAAGATCAATATAGGCGATACTAATATTAATACGATACTCAACCAGTCCTTTTTAACCAACATACCAATGCTTACCAGCATCAGCATAAAACCGGGATATAGAGCGAGTCGGGTACTTATTATTAGAGAACCAACCGTAAATATAAAAAGTACAATCAGCGCTCTTTTAGAATATATATATGGATCAGGACTAAACTTCCATTTTCTGGTTAACTGAAGTCCAATCCAAAGGCCAGCAAAAACCCAGATCACAGAATAAATAATATAGGTATCGAGATGCACGGGCCATGGATAACGATATCCTTTAAACATTTGAATAAAGGCTTCACCCAATTGCGAAAAAATCAATATAATAATAAATATTATAAATACTTTTAAACCTGAAATGCGGATACGCATGCTTTTATCAACAATGATGCGATTTTTTCTTGCAATTACAAAACTGAAAATGCCAAGCACAATGGCAATCAGATTGAATATGGTAATTAACCAGATGGGTAAATATATATTTAATCCAGCCAACTGCCAAAGCATAAAACTTTCATCACTAAGTTTCGAATGTTCAAGCCCACCATTCTGATATCGTAATAACAAGTGATCAATGAAATTTCCATACTGGCCTAAAGCATCTTTATCTATAAAATCGATTTTATCCTGCTGAGTGTGAATTGGAGAATCATTAACATTGGAAGTAAAATCTATGGCTGGAATACCTTTATTTAGAAAAGACATATGATCGGAACCTGATCCCCGGCTAGAAAGATAATTTTGTGTTGAAAAATGTGTATCATAAAAGAGTCTATTATAGTTAGTCTCAGAATCGACTTTAAAAGCATCCTTAACCAGCCATTTTGGAGCCACTATAGAATCCGTTTCAAACATCAGTCCGATTTTTGAATCGGTTCCTCCCATATCAGCAGATATCATGAGTACAACTTTATCAATCTGTGAAAAATCTTTGACAAAATTTTGGGATCCGATCAACCCGACTTCCTCACCTCCAAAGGAACAAAAAACCATAGTATAATAGTGGGGACGCTGACTCCATAAACGAGCGAGTTCAATTACAGTCGCTGTGCCTGAAGCGTTATCGTTTGCACCGGGATATTCCGGGCCAGCTGAATCTAAATGGCCGCCGACCACAATAATAGAATCACTTTTTCCCTTAAAAACACTTACGGCCGTCCCACTATTGGTAATTAACTTTTCACCATACCGATCAGCAACTGTGAATGGTAAAATAAAAGCCGTATCTGCACCAAAAGATGCATATTTACCTTTGACCCATTTCAGAGTTCTCTGTTCTTGTTGCGATCCCATAATTCTGGGTCCAATTGTAACGCTCAATTGTTCAATGGATTGATAGGCACTGTCTGCGCTAAATTGTAAATCCTGGCTAAACAGAGGTGCAAATAAAATTGCTACAGTTATGATAAATCTTTTAATCATTTGATGGCTCCCATATAGATTTTAAAATATCTATTATTTTTACATAAATAATTATGTTTTGGTTTGTATAATGATGAATAAATAATTATATAGAATGATTTTATTCCAGACATTGATCCTGGTTTCTAAATTAATTGTATCGCTAGTAAGTAACCTGCTTACTCCACTGACTGCGTGTAAATATGATCAAAAAAGCGAAAATTTCCAGTCTTCCAAGCAGCATCATCAATGATAATATCCATTTGGCTATTCCAGGTAGATTAGCATAATTTCCCACAGATCCGACTTCTCCCAACCCAGGACCTACATTGCCCATGGCTGCAACAGTTCCCGAAAAGGCTTCAAGTAAGTTCACATTAAATATTGATAACAACAAAGTGGATATAAATACGAAAAGTATATAGATAGCAACATATAAAACACTTCTACTTACAAGATCGTCACTGATGGCTTCCTTATCAATTCTTACCGCAATCACAGCATTTGGATGCATCATCTTCTTAAAATATTTTAAAAATGTTTTCCAGAGGATCACTATACGATCTACTTTTATACCTCCGGAAGTAGATCCCGCACAGGCACACTGTAATGCAAAAAATATCAATAATAACTGAGATAATGCTGGCCAGATAGCCGTATTGGCATTAGCAAATCCTGTGGATGTACCAACCGAAATAATATTAAAAGCTGCCGAGCGCAAAGAGGTTGAAAAGTCGCTTGCATTTTGACTATAAATATTGACTGAGGATATGAGTATCGCTAAGAATAGTGCTGCCAGATAATACCGTACAACAGAAGATTTCCAAAAGTATTTAATTTTACCTGTGAAAACATTAAATAAAATGGCAAAATGTATCCCAGATAATACCATGAATATCATTACGATGATCTCAATTGGAGTAGAATTATAATAGGCAATACTGGCATTTTTTGGTGAAAATCCTCCCGTTGCAACAGTTGCAAAGGAATGTGTAACAGCATCAAATACATTCATGCCTGCTATGATCAGTGCAATTGTCTCTAGAAATGTTAAGAGCAAATAGACACCGGCAATAATCTGAATGGCTTTCCGGGCACGGTAATGGAAATTTTCCCGAACCATTGAAGACACCTCAGTGCGATAAAGAATGGATTCAACGGCTCCTAAAAATGGCAGAACGGAAAGCACAAATATGATAATCCCAATCCCCCCAATCCAATGAGTCGATGCTCTCCAGAATAAGAGCCCCATCGGAAGCGCCTCAATATCTATCAGAATAGTCGATCCCGTGGTCGTGTAGCCCGAGACACTCTCGAACCAGGCGTTGGTTATATCAAATGCACCACCCCAGAGCAAATATGGAATCGTACCAACTAAGCATGAAAGAAGCCAGCTGGATACGACTATAAAAACGCCTTCTTTATTGGTAATATCCTGAAAGGCAGGAATAAAAATTATAGGAAACACACCAAAAAGAGCTGTAACAAACGCACTATACATCAAGGGTAAAAAGGCGTTGTCTGAATAAATTAGAGAAATGCAACCGGATATAGCCATAAATAAAGCATTTAATAATAAGACAAGACCGATATATCTGAGGACTACATAATATCGCACTATTATTTCCCTTCACTACCGACAAAATTTGTAAGTTCTTTTATAGATTCGCTCAGATCATAAATCTCATCACGGGTTAATATCCGTACATCAAAGGGTGTTTTATTTTCCTCAAATTTTTTAATCCGGTAGGTCATTTCGATAATTGGGCTGATCATAAATGTGTGCACAAGATAAGTAAATAGAAGCGCAAAAATGATAGCTGCCACACTGGCTATTATACCTGGCATAATAGCACGATTAGCTCTGCTTTCCAGATTTGAAGCTGTCCTGTACATATTTTCATCATTAATGCCGATCAAATTTTCAACAGATTGAGAAGTGTTGAGAAACGACTGGTGTACTTCACTAAAATACCAGTCTATATTGCCTTGCTTCCCGGTATCTACAACCGGTCGTTTCCACAGATTTTTATAAATTGCATAACTGGATTGTATCGAATCCAGATGCATTTTTTCACCTTCAATTGTCACATTATTATACGCAATTTGCATTTCCTGGTTAAACATGCTGTCAGCTGCATTAATAATTTTACGGCCTTCTTCCCAATTACCCAGAAGCAGTAGTAAAATTCCGCTGTCTTCCCTTTCCAGAGCATCTTTCATCCGTTTTGCCGCATGGAT
>JARRPN010000263.1:0-3877 GCA_037382875.1 Calditrichaceae bacterium
CTCCTACAATTTATTGGTTGGAATCTGGGTTTACATCATATTATTTATTAATTTACTCTCTAAAATATTTGTCCAATAAGAATACTATTTACCATATATCATAATTACTCAAATCTCATCCGAATAAAATTTCTAAAAGTAAGAGTGAATAACTAATTAATACATCAGATGACCTATAAATATAATTATTGATGAATAAATAGATATTCATATTGTCTAAGTTGTAGGGGTTACTGTGTAAGTGGTATATACAACTAAGTGAATTGTATAAAAATGTAACTTTCAGGATGAAAATGCATTAAGTAGTTAATCTTTAATAATTAATTTAAACGAATTAATTCAATCCAATGGAATTGAAAATTATAAGTGATCCAATAGAAATACTTCAAAAGTTTTAAAATAAAAAGGCTGACCTGTGTGATGAGCAAGCCAGCCGGGAGGTAACATAAGCGAGAGGGATGTTCAATTTCTCTCTATGTTATAGGATTGTGATGTTCGTGATAAATATATCCAGCCATTATTCTATAAGAAACCAATAATGACTAAAATGTAGGCTTAATTGTATGAATTGTTTATATGCAGTTTAAATGGAATGTAATACTAAAATGGTTTGGAAAAACGCGCTAATAGCACTTTTCTTTTATCTCGAGATACTGGAATTTTGGACTCATTTGTCATTATAACACATCCACCATCGCCATCAATATCTGAAGAATGGTTTATGCGTCGATATTCTTTAATATGACTAAGATTTATCAAATAGGATCGATGTAAACGACAAAAATTAAACTCTGTTAATAATTCTTCAAGTTCTTTTAATGTGCGCGTCACTATTTCCTGATCTTTATTATCTTTGAAATAAATTAAACTGTAATTACCCTCTGCTTTGCAATATAAAATTGTATCAATAGTTACAAATTTAATACCATTTTGCGTAGGTAATCCAAGTTTCATTTTATGTGGATGAGTGTTAGCATTTTCAAGAAAAATTTTGAAACTTTCATTAATACTATCCTGACTCATTTTGTTATTTAATTTTTCTTCAACTTTCTTTAAGGCATTCTGTAATTCCGCTACATCAATTGGCTTTAGTAGATAATCAAGTGCGCTGAAACGTATTGCTTTAATAGCATATTGATCATATGCTGTTGTAAAAATTACTTCAACTTCCATATCTTTGATATGATCTAATAATTCAAATCCGCTTTCATCCGGCATAATAATATCCAAAAATATAAGATCCGGCTGGTATTTATTAATTGCTGCTAAACCGGACTTGACTGAATCTGCCTTCGCAAGTACTTCAACATTTGGACAATAATTTTTTAACAGATTAAGTAACAATTCACGGCCTTTTTCCTCATCTTCAATAATGACGGCTTTAATCATTCTTTAAATTCCTATGCTAATAATATGTCAATTGACAAAACTATACTGGAATCTGCAGAGTAACGCGGGTTCCAGTTTCTTTTCTATTCGTATCATTTAAATCATTGATGGAAACATTAATATTATCCTTATGAGCAGTATTTATAATTTCCAGCCTTTCTGCGGTCAGTTTCATACCTGATGATATATGTGTAGAACCTTTTTCTTTTTTAAGTGAAAGAGATTTTTTTATGCCAACACCATTATCGACAATATCACATACGAGCATATCATCTTTTTGTTTAATAGAGATTTCAAGCTTACCGCCCTTCCTGGTTGAAGAAAATCCATGTTGAATTGAGTTTTCAATATAAGGTTGAAACACCATGCTTGGTATTTCAATCATATGCGTATCAAGTTTAGGATCAATATCAATATGATAGCTGAATTTATTTCCATAACGTAATAATTGCAGTTCTAAATACAGCTTAAGAGTTTCAAGCTCTTCTTCAAGAGGAATCCGCAGCTCTTCCGAGTTTTCCAGCGTACGTCTCAGTAGCCTGGAAAATTTAGTTAAATAGAAATAGGCTGATTCATTATCTTTTTTATTGATAAAAAATTGAATAGCATTTATCGTATTAAAAATAAAATGAGGATTCATCTGGGCTTGCAAAGCCTGGAGTTTAAGTTCGGATATTTTTTTATTGATTGCTGTTTTTTGTTTTTCACGTTTTATAATTATAAAAAGTGTATATACCAACGATAAGGTTATAATTGAAATAATGATTAATTTAAACCACCAAGTCATCCAAAACGGTGGTTTTATCACTATCGTCAGCTCATCTCCTTCCATATTCCAGACACCATCACTATTGGTACCTCGTACTTTAAATTCATATTCACCCGGATCGATATTAGTATATGTTGCAAAATTCTCATTTTTTGAATGAATCCAGTGTTCATTTACACCTTCCATTTTATATGCATATCTATTTTTCTCGGGATGAGAAAAATCTAGTGAGACGAATTCGATGGTAAAATAGTTATCATTATATGATAATTCAATTTGTGATATATCAGTCAGATCTATATCAGAATTCACTGGTTGATCAAACTTTTTAAAATTTGTTATATATATCGGTGGTACATATGTATTCGAAATAATATTTTCAGGATGGAAAATATTGAGTCCATTTATACCAGCAAAGCCCAATTCACCGTTTTCAAATTTAAAAAAAGCAACTATATTGTACATATTACTTTTTAAACCATCAGCTCCATCATTGTTACTGAAAATATTCATTTAAGGAACAAATCGCGAAAGCCCCCGGTTTGTACTTAACCATAAAAATCCGTTATTATCTTCAAGTATGCCACATATAACTCGATTGGGTAAACCATTTTCCTCGGTATATCGTTTATAATCACCTGACTTTCTATCAAAGCGGTATAGGCCACTTGCAGTACCCACCCACATACTGGAATCACGTCCATTTTGAGCAACTTGAATTGAGTAGACATAATTATTACTGAGAAAATTAATACTGTTTGGTTCCTGCAGATAGTGATCAAATTCATTAAAAGTTACATCGAATCTGTCAAGCCCTGAAGCCGTGCCAACCCAAAAACCATTGTGTTCATCTTCATAAATACAATAAATATCGTTACTACTTAGACTCTTATTATTATTTGCCTGATGCTGATATCTGGTAAATGTTTTATTATCGGGATTAAGTTTATTTAATCCACCACCCTCTGTACCGATCCACATAATATTTCTGCTATCTTGATAGACTGTAACTATTGAATTACTGCTAATACTATTTGGATTTCGGCTGTCATAAAAATAGCGAATTAATTTCTTTCTCTTTATATCAAATTTATTTAAACCACCTCCATAGGTACCAATCCAGATATTTTTATTTTGATCTTTGTAAATTGTACGAATAAAATTGTTACTAATACTATTGGGATCATTTTGTTTATAATGATAATTGGTAAATGTTTTCCTGTTTCGATCGTACAAAATTAATCCATCACCCCATGTACCAATTAACATTCTATTGCTATCCAACTCTACAACGGATTGAAAATTATTCTCAGCAAGTTTTGATGAACTGGATATATTTTTCTGAATATGATCAAAACGTTTCGCTTTGAAATCCAATTTGTCAATTCCACCCCAGTAAGTACCACACCAGAGTATTCCTGATAAATCCCTATAGATGGCATAAACAAAATTGCTGCTAATACTGTTTGTATTTAAAGGTTCGTGTTTAAAAGTAGTAAATGTCTCAGAATCAATATCAAATCAGCTTATTCCACCCGAGGTTCCTATCCAAAGAATAGAGTCATCATCTTCATAAAGCGTATTTATACTGTTATCAGTAAGAGAGTTACTATTTTGAGGATTGTGTGAATAATGACTAAATTTTCCTTTAATAATATCAAATTTATTCAGTCCATTTTCACCGGTACCAATCCATAATTGTTTTTTCTTTGAACATCG
>JARRPN010000264.1:0-6638 GCA_037382875.1 Calditrichaceae bacterium
CTCATAATCGTCCTGATTTTTATCCTTGGGAATGCGTATCTCAAAAGTTTCTTCATCATTAATGAGGTTTTCTATATCAGCATCATCTTGTGCTTCTTCCAGTTCCTTTTTGTCGTATTCATCATCTTTGCCATTATTTGCATCATCATGAACTTCAAGTTCCTCAGCAACTTTTGATTCCTCTTCTTCATTGCTTTCAATGTTGTCTTCAGCCTCTAATTCATCATCTTCGCCTTCTTCCAGCACCGGATTCATTTCCAGTTCACTTTTAATTCTCTGTTCAAGGCTTAATAAGGGTAATTGTAAAAGGGTGGATAGCAGAATCTGCTGAGGGGTCAGTCTCTGTTCGAGCCGTAAATTTTGCGATAAGCTAAGCATAAAATGTTAATTCCGTTCCTCTTCGAAAATCCATTCAAGAAGATTTCTTCCTTTGGCATAATTTATGTAGTAACTTATATATTTTAAGTGATCTAGTCAAGATACATGCCTATATTAATATCCGGACGGATTGGCATAGCAGTAAATGCAACCATAATGACACGGCTGTTTTATATAATCACCAATATCAGTGGATCGTGTACATCCGCAATCTGGTCTGGTTGGAGTTTTAGCCTCAGATACTCTCATAGATGAGTCAAGCCTGTTGAGCAAGGAGCCATCAATACAATGCCCTTTTTGGATTTCTTCTCTTTCTAACAATGTGTCGTTGCAGCATGAATATAGAATTATATTATATTTACTGGAAATTTCTACCATTCGATCTAGAATTTTAATTTGTTCTTTTAATTGTAGATTGCAGATTTCCCAATCAGGAAATGTTTTTGCAAATCTCCTTTCATATTTTTGATAAGGCTGTACAAAACTGAAATAGCAACGTTGTATTCCAAAATTACTAATATTCCGACATAAATTCTCAAAATTTTCAGGATTATGATTGCTCAGGATCGTTTTATTTTCAATCCAATGCACAATGGGATCATATCGCCATATTATTCGATCAGGCCCATAAGTTTCAGCTAATTGTTTAATTTGATCTAACGCTTTGTCCAGAAGGATTCCGGATTTTTCCAAAACGGATTTGGGCAAAATGGTGAAATGAAAAAATAAATTATAATATTTAAAAATATCTTTGTGGCGAAGAAAATGAGCGTAATTTCTAGACCAGAATACGATCCAATTTACATGATCCGGATCGAGTTTAACAGTTCGGGTATTCTTTCTGTATAGTGGATTTGTGACTTCAATTTGTCCGGTTTTTATAGCATCCATGAACCATTTTAAATAAAAGGCGGGAATGTCTGTTCGACGGGAGGCAGATATAACTGATTTCATTACATTGATTTTAAAATATGTTCAAAGTTTTCAGCAAAAATTATATTTTCCTCTTTAAGGCCTGTTGAAATTCGAAGGCAATTGGACAGTCCAAATGATTTTAGTGGTCTAACTATGATACCTCTTTTTAATAGCAGTTCGTAAATCTGATTAACCTGTTTTTCTGACTCAAGAATAATGGTGACAAAATTTGCCTGAGATTCCAGATAAGGTATATTCAAATTTCTAAATAAATCATAGAAAAAATTTCTTCCTTGATTGGCAAGTGCCACTGATTCCTTTAAAAATTCCATATCTTCCAGAGCGGCAAGAGCTGCTGCCTGTGCCGGTCCGCTTGGTTCGAAAGGCAATTTTATCTTCATCAAGTTGTTGATCAGGTTTTCATGTGCAAAGCCGTAACCAATTCTCACGCCGGCTAATCCATATGCCTTGGAAAATGTGCGAAGTGAAATCACATTATCAAACCGGTATTTCATTGAATCCGGATAATCCGGATTATCTATACCAAATTCAAAATACGCTTCATCCAGTAACACCAGAGTTCGTTGGGGCACCTGCTGCATAAATTGACGAAATTCTTCATCAGTAAAAATATTTCCTGTTGGATTATTCGGATTGGCCAAATAAATAATTTTTGTTTTGTCATCAATTCGTTCAGCAATTGCCGGCAAATCGAAGCGATAATTTTTTAATGGTACCTCTATTAATTTAATCCCTCTTGATTGCACCTGAATTTTAAACGTTACGAACGTACCGATAGACGTAAGAGCAACGTCCTCATCATGCAGAAAAGTACGCATGATCGTTGAGATAATACTTTCCGATCCGTGACCGGTTATCACATTGTTGTTTTTTACTTTAAATAAATTTGCAAGTGCATTTCTTAGATAATAGCTGTCCGGGCTTGGGTAACGATTAACTTCATGAAGATGTTTTTGCATAGCTACCATCGCTTTTGGAGATACCCCAAGAGGATTTTCATTGGAGGCAAGCTTTATTATCCTTTTCAATCCCATTTCTCTTTGAAGTTCTGCAATGGGTTTTCCAGCCTGATAGGGTTGAAGGGATTCAATATGTTCTGGTACTAATGTCATTTTTTATCCGTTTCGATAAATTAGATTATCAAGATGTTTATGTTTTCAGTAGTGTCTGGTAATCTAAGGCTATTCAGATAGTTTCTAATTCAATCAACCTCATGATGCTCAAAAAACAAAAATTCCAGTCAATTTTAGAGTTTATCTGTTTTTAGTATTTTTACCTGGACACCTGTACATTAATCCGATATAGACTTAGAAATTAATAAAAAATGTTTAAACAAAAAATATAAATTTCTTGTTGAAAATTTATCAATCACAAACAATCCTAACAAAATTCTAACATAATTCTAATATATTATTATATCTATAATTATATCAAAATACGGAAAATTATGTTTGTGACTGATAATCAATTTGTATATATTTTTAAACTATCCAACTCGCAGGGTTGTACAAGATATTTCCAGGCAGAAAAACTAAATTAAATTGTTCGGAGAAATAATTTTGTCCTCAGAAACTAAACAAAAGATTATTAAAGCTCTTACTATTATTATATCAATTTATTTATTCCTTTTAAGCATCAAGCTCTTAGGACACTCTTTTAAATTATTTGGAAAAGAATTTGCAGAAGCTATGCTGCAGATGACATCCAATCCGTTCACTGGATTAATTATTGGGATTGTAGCTACAAGTATTATACAAAGTTCATCAACAACGACATCCATAGTGGTGGGAATGGTTGCGGGTGGAATGTTAAATCTGGATACTGCTATACCAATTGTTATGGGAGCTAATATTGGTACCACAATTACAAACGCTTTGGTTTCATTTGGGCATATAGGAAGAAAGGCAGAGTTTAGGCGTGCATTTCCTGCTGCTATAGTGCATGATTTTTTTAATTTATTTAGCGTGATATTATTATTTCCAATTGAATTAAATTTTCATATTGTCGCAAAATCGGCAACTTTTCTGGAACATATTTTTTCCGGAATAGGCGGAATGAAAATGTTTAATCCTTTAAAACTGATCTTGAACCCGGCTATCGAATTGATAGATTCTATTTTTATGGGTATCCCATTCTATAATATAATCTTGATGATCGTTTCACTCGTTCTGCTTTTTTTAGCTCTGACATTTCTTGTAAAGACAATACGATCGCTCGTTTTGGATAAACTGGAGCTCATTATCAATAACTATTTATTTAGAAATGATTTTTTAAGTCTAATTCTTGGAATTTTAATGACTGCTATTGTGCAGAGTAGCTCGGTTACAACCTCATTAATTGTACCGTTGGCAGGGGCTGGTGTTATTTCCATCAGACAAATATTCCCGTATACTTTAGGTGCCAATATAGGTACAACGGTTACTGCTATTCTCGCTGCTCTGGCAACGCAAAATCATGTTGCCATTACAGTTGCATTTTCACATCTTTGTTTTAATATTTTTGGGATTCTGGTTTTTTATCCATTGAAAATGCTACCCATAAAACTAGCAGAATATGTGGGAAGAAATTTTAAAATTATGGAAAGCGGATAATTTACTGGATCAGGCATGGCAAACCTCTCACGAGATGGTTGAAATAACTAATGAAATGTTTTTAGAATCAATAAAGGCCCTTAGAGAGGAAGATCATAAAGAGGTTGATAAGACCATCCGCTCTAAAGATAAAAAAATCAATAAATACGAACGCGAAGTACGTCGTCAGGTCCTCACACACCTCGCTGTGCAGGGATCCAAGGATGTGGCTGCAGGTTTGGTATTGATTACTATTATTATAGATATTGAGCGCATTGGCGATTATACAAAAAATATTGTTGAACTCGTAGATGCACATGGAGAAACCTTGCAGGCCGGTAAGTATGAAAAGAAGCTTACCGAGATAGAAGATGCGATAAAGGATGTTTTTCAAAAGGCGATTACTTGTCTGAAGGAAGATGAGCGAAAATTGGCTTTGAAATTATTAGATGATTACAAATGGGTAAACCTGGAATGTGATAAAAATTTAAATAAGATTATTAAACAAAAAGATAAAGCACTGGATAGTGGAACCGCAGCAACATTAGCCATGTACTTTAGATATTTGAAGCGAGTACATGCCCATCTGCGTAACATCATTACGAGTGCAATAAATCCATTCGATCGGATTGGCTACAAAGTGAAAAAGAAAACGTTAAAAAATTTGTAGATAAACAAAGATGTATTCTTTTCATAAGCCGGTTTATCAATGAATATAAACCGGCTTTTTTAAAATGCCATCCCTACTTCCAGAATCGTTTCATAATTATAATTTTCATCGAAGGCAAAGTCTATTCTCAATACTTCAATATAAGGCAGTATAATGTGAATACCAGCACCAAATCCACTGATTAGGTTTTCAATATCATTAATGCTGTTAAATTCAGATTCTTTATGCCAGGCGATGCCGGTTTCTGCAAATAAACCGGCATTTATACCAAATTTTAAATTCTTAGTTGATGTGCCAGGAAATAAATTCGAGAAAAAATCAAAATATTGTGTTGATACAATTGGTCTACGAATTTCAAAAGTGCTGACAAAATTATGTCGCCCAGAATGTATCTCACTGAAATGGCCACGCACACGTTCATCGAATCCCAGATATACCTTATCATAAAAGGGCAGAGTACCGATAGATTGTTCCGTTGCCATTCTAGCGGCAAAGATCCATTTATGCCATGATAGATATTTGCGAATATCAATTTTAAAGGAAGTATAATCGATATTATCCACAAATAATCCATTCTTTTCCATCTTCAATAATAACACCCAACCTTTGGTGGGATATGCGTAAAGGTCTCGGGTGTCATATACGGTATTCAAAGTGATCGAATAGTTAACATCCGTACGTTTACTATTTAGCATGGCGTAAGCGAAGTCATCCTTTACTGTGATAGCATCTCTGGCAAGATATAACCGGTTGTAAAAATATCTTGTCCAGTATTTTCCGAATGATACACTGCTATAAAGATGTTTTTCATTAATTGATGATGAATCACCATCATAATAAAATTTTTCCCTGCTATCCTTCGAATATTTTTTTAAATAAAATCCGGTGACTAGATGCCAGTCACGATTTACCCAGGGATTTGTGTAAGAAAAACTGTAACCGGGTCGATTTCCAAACAGCATAGCAAGATATACTTTCTCATTTCGACCACGGAAATTTTCATGGGCCAGACCAAAACCCCAGGTTACCTTTTTCCAGTCACGGTCTTCCAGCGTAAATTCCGGATATGGGAATATGTAGAGACGTTCGGTTACACTAATAAGTAAACCGGTTTTCTTTCCATCGGGCAGGGGATAAAATTCAACACGATTAAATAACCATAAATTTTCAATTCGTTTTTTTGATTCATTTAAAATGGAGTCTGAAACAATATCACCAACAGAAAAAAGTAATTCACGCTCGATAATGTCGGCATGAGTATTGTCATTTCCCACAATAATAATGTTGGAAATCGGTTTGTTATCGAATCCTTGCGCATTTAAGTTTGGAACGCTTAAAAAATTTACTATAAGGACTGCAAATAAGGATATATTTCTGAAAGTTTTTATTTTCATATATTCTGAAATGATTAGTATTTTAATATAGATTTAGATAAAATAATATTGAAAATGAGTAACTGAAATTTATTATAAATAGTTCCTTTATTAATTGAATCAATTTAAGATTTTAACGAATCAAACTCAATTTTTGTTGTTAAGAATGGATGAAATATCTTGTCGAGCATTTCTTCAAGGAATCCACTCCCCTGAACTTAAAATGAAATTTTAATTCTTTCGCATTTATTCTCCGGATTGATTAAACTTATTTAACCAGTAATTAACATCGATATTTTCAGGATGATATTTTTCTTTATTGGCTTTTGGTTGAGAATTATGAGGTTTCAATTTTAAGGATGCAATTAACTTTTCTGATGTCAGCGTTTTGGCGCCCATGTCTTCGGCTGTAAAGCGAATCTCTGAATCAGATGATATTACAATCCACTGTGATGCATTCTTTTGAGACCGAATAAACTGTCGTATAATATCGTCAGCCGTCTGCGGTTTTTGGGAAAATATTACATGCAGTTTTCCATATTTTGCTTTATTTTGATTACCCTCACTAGTTCCATCAAAAACAAGTATAACCTGGTTAGCTAAAGGTAACAATTGATTTACATAATTTTTAATTAACTGTATAGCACGATCTGTATCACCGGAATGAATCCATTTTGAAACAGAAGATAATTTATATCCCAGATTATATCC
>JARRPN010000265.1:0-7597 GCA_037382875.1 Calditrichaceae bacterium
TGTTCATATTGCTTTTTGCCTTTGTGACTGATAATTCGATTTTAAATGCTCAGGGATTTCACTTCGGTCGCAATAAAGTTCAATATACCAAGTTCGACTGGCAGGTATTAAAAACAGATCATTTTGATATTTACTATTATCCGGAAATGCGCGATATTGCTGAAAAAGGCGCCCAATTAGCAGAAGATAGCTACGCGGTCCTGGAAACTAAATTCAATTTTTCAGTTACAAAAAGTATCCCTTTAATTTTTTATTCATCCCATTTACATTTTCAACAAACTAATGTCACCCCGGGTTTTATACCGGAGGGTGTGGGAGGATTTTTTGAATTTATCAAAAACAGGGTTGTTATACCTGGAAATGGCGATCTCAATCAGTTTAAGCATGTAATCCGTCATGAGCTTGTCCACGTATTCATGCACCGTAAAATATTAAACATTTCCAGGAAATACGATACTTTGGATATATCTTATCCCCCGCTCTGGTTTGTGGAAGGATTGGCCGAGTTTTGGTCGACGGAATGGGATTCCCGTGGTGAAATGGTATTGAAAGATGCCGTTCTAAACAATTATAATGTGGGTCTGGAAAATATCTATATTGTTCAGGGTACATTCACTATGTATAAAATTGGTCAGAATGTTCTGGAATACATTGCTGAAAATTATGGTGAAGATAAAATTCTTCGATTGCTGGAAAATCTATGGAAATTTGACCAATTTGAAAAATGCTTTCAGTATGTCCTGGGGGTTGATTATAAAGCATTCGACCAGGATTATTTGTATTATCTGAAAAAGAAGTATTACCCAATACTAGCTGATGAAGATTATAATAGCCATGTTGATGAGACAATTGTCCGGAAGGGTTATAATTTTAAGCCGGTCTATTATGAACAGGATGGTCAGGACTATGTGGTTTTCACAGGAAATAGGACCGGTTATTCTTCCATTTACATGCGGCCAATGGAAGGATTGGAATTAGAAGAAAAAGAACATGTTGAAACGTTAGTAAAAGGTGAAGCAACTTCTGATTTTGAGTCGTTTCATTTATTTGATTCAAAGATTGATGTCACCAGAGATGGTAGGATTGTATTTTCATCCAAGAGTGGGGAAACTGACGCACTTTTTATTTATGATATTAAAACACGCAAAGTAGTATCAAAACACTATTTTGATAACATTGTTGGTATCATATCACCCAGCTGGTCACCTAATGGACGGGATATTGTTTTTAGTGGATTAAGTGTGAGCGGATACAAAGATCTGTACATTTTTAACAGTAAAACGGGCGAAATACAAAAATTAACAAATGATATTTATGATGATCTTGATCCGGTGTGGTCTCCAGATGGTAAGCATATTGCTTTTGCTTCGGACAGGACTGAATTTGGTGATGACGGCTGTGCAAATATATTCCTTTACACCCTTGCGACTCAATCCATTCATTATCTCACCTATGGCAAGCAGGAAGATAAGACACCATCATTTTCTCCGGATGGAAAGTATTTAACGTACACCTCAGATCGCAGTGGGACAGAAAATCTTTACCTTATTAAAGATCCACTTAAAACCATGGAAAATAACAAGCCCGTTCAAATGATTAAAATGACCAGCTTTGTGGGCTCAACTTTTGATCCATCATGGACACGCTGGGGTGGATTACTATATAGTACCTTCGAAAATATGAGTTTCCAAATACGCCATAGTACTAATTTTCTTAAAGGTATAGATTCTGCAGAAGTGATTGAGGAAAAAATCATTCCATTTCGTCAGAAACACTGGACTTTTGATAATATTGCATCCAGTGAAGTCGATTCCAGTGTAAAATATGTCCGCAAATATGATCTGGATTTTGCCCAAACCCAGGTTTCACAGGATCCCATTTACGGTACAACAGGCGGGGCATTGTTTTCTGTTAGTGATATGCTTGGTAATGATAAATATTATTTCGTTATTTATAACAATGCCCAGACATCCAGTGATATTTGGAAAAGCTTTAACGTTGCGGCTACAAAAGTTTCTCTCGGAGATCGTATTAATTATGCTATAGGCTTGTATCGATTTGCCGGATATTACTATAACCCCCAGGATGCTTATTATTATGAAGAATCCGTTGGCGGGCAATTCATCGTGAGCTATCCATTTTCACATTTTTCAAGGTTGGATTATACACATTTATTTACTTATTCAGATAAAGACTGGTTTGCTGATAAAAGACGGTACGCCTACCTTACATCAAGCTATATATCATATATTCATGATAATTCCATCTGGATGCAGACCGGGCCTATTGACGGGTATAGGATTAATATTACATTTGGCAATACGTATGATTTTGCCTTCTCTGAAGTTAACTATTTAACCGGTTTAATTGATCTGCGAAAATATTTCAGGTTGACTACACGAAGTGCCTATGCAGTGCGCGTCATGTCGTTATTTAATGAAGGTAAAGAAATACGCCAGTTTTATTTTGGTGGAAGCTGGGATTTGCGAGGTTATCGGCGCTGGTCTCTTCGTGTAAACGACTCTTTCTTGTTAGTCAGGAATTACGTTTTCCACTCGCTGATCTGATTGGCGTTCGCTTTCCCTTTGGTGCAATTGGTTTAAATGGTATCCGCGGTGCCCTATTCTTTGATGCGGGAAATGCATGGAATAACCATCTGGATGGTCTCAAGGGAAGTTTTGGGGTTGGTGCACGTTTTAGATTTGCCGGATTTCTTGTTCTGCGCTGGGATATTGGGCGAAAAACTAATTTCAAGGAAATATCCGGATATACATTTAATCATTTCTTTTTTGGCTGGGATTTTTAAGTGGATAATAAAATAAAAAAATATATTGGTTTGATTGCAGTATGCATGCTGGTTGTTTTTACAGCGTGTGGAAAACCAACGCTTAAAAATACAGCGATCCAACCGGAAAAAATGATCTTTACTGAAAATGTTAATTATGAAAGACAGAATTATATCGCTAAAGATTTTCCGACTGCTCTGGAATATGTAAAAGATAAATCAATTAATGGTGTAGCAACACCCAATCTCGGTTTATTTGAAAATCATATATTTATTACCACTTTAACTGGTTATTTATCGATCATTCCAATGGACAATATTGGTAAAAATCGTAAAACCCGGTTATCAAAAGGCATGTCTGCTTCATCGACATTGTATGATGATCAATTATTTATTCCAATGGTTGAGGGATCATCCGGATTACAGATTTACAATATCAAGTCTGGTGAAATACTCTGGGAACTCAAGGGGCACTATTCCCACTCTTCACCCGTTGTGGTTAATGGTCATGTTTATCATGCAGATCATAAGGGTGAAATACGTTGTCTGAGTGCAGAAGACGGACAAAGGGTGTGGCAGGCTAATCTGAATGATCTAATATATAACAATCTGATATATGCCCATGATCATCTTATTGCTGTATCGCAGAATGGACAAATCCAGTTTTATGAACCTGCATCGGGTATAGTCCATTTAGTAATAAATATTGATGATTTTGTTTATGCACAGCCAATGGCTGTTAATAATTCTTTATATATTATATCCTATCATGGTAAATTATACAGCTTAAATTTGAAAACAGGTTACATATCACAACTTGAAGATTATGATACAAAGGTATATTCTTCTCTCTCCAGCGATGGTCAAGATTTATACATATCGTTAAGCGATGGAACATTAATTTGCAGAAACCTTGAAAATGGTTCAGAGAAATGGTCAATCAACTTAAACGGGCCCATTTCCTGCCCTGTTCTTATTACTAATAACCATGCAATAGCAGCAACATCACAGAAATTTTTATATATCATCAATAAACAAAGTGGGGATATTATTCAGGAAATAATTACAAACGGCCGAATGAATGCCCCTGTCTTTTTTGTACTGAGTAGTTTCCTTTTTGGTCGAACAGCCTACATTAGTATTCCAGACAGTGGTTTATGGCAGATTACCATTGATGATTCTTTGAATTATGTAGCGGGCGACACAGTAATTTCTATTTTGCCTGGAAAACATGATATAGAAATCCAGCCCATTAATAATAAGAACTGGATGGCAGAAGCGCAATCATGGGATATTTTTGTTGAGGATTCAGATACATTGATTATAAATCCTATCATTCCTTCTTTTAAAAAGAGTTATTTATTAGAGAATGAATCTTCACAAAATAAAATAAAAAAATTAATGGTTACGCGTAAGAAAAAATCAAAACGACAAAAATATATAAAACCAGCTTTACTAGCCACTGCTGTAGCTACAAACTGGGCATCTTTTTATATCAAACGGAAAGCGGATGATTATTACGATATTTACAGAGAGAGTTCCGACTTAGATCGGATGGAAAAATACTATAACCGTGCCGGTGATTTTGATGCGTATGCCAATATTATGCTGGGCGTCTCCGCCGCTGCCCTTACTATCTATTTTTATTATTTAATGACGGATTAGTAAAAAATAGGATTATAACTTTAATGTCATTCCCACGAAAGTGGGAATCTAGTGGAAGTATGGATCCCGGCTCAAGGCCGGGATGACAAACTAAGTGAGATGACAGAACGTATAAGTGTACATAATAGACATCTACATAACGGCAGGGTAACGCCGAGTGCTCTTTGCTAAGGTGCATATATAAGTTGAATTATGTAACACATGCAATATTAAGTATGGCAGAGCAAACCACCCTCAATAAACCATTCCTGCTATACAGTTCATAAATAGAATCAAAGCTTACCTTGATATGCATCTGAATTTGGATAAAAATCATAGTTTTTTATTTTGAAACTGTTATTATCAATAATTATGTAAGATACATATGTATAATTTGCGCCAAGGGCCATTTTCTCTTCCGAAAATTCATTTGCCAATTTTTCAATATTATCTGTGATTATCAATTTGATTAACAAATCAGAATAAAATCCATATTCCGCCTTTTTAAATATAAAATCTTCCCTTTTAAAATCATGACAATAGAATTTTAATTTATATTTATTACTCCATACACTTATATTTATATTTCCAGACTGAATATCGATGTATTCAAACAAAATAAGTGTATCTAGAAGAGTATATCCATTTTTTTCCAATTATTTTAAAAACAATTTTCTGCCTTCAGCTAAAGTTAATAGTACATTTTTATCATAAAGACTTAAGCTGTCAGAATACTTTTTTTCTAAGAATTTCCATTGTTCATGTTTAATATTTTTTAATAATAATTTGGATTGACCAGACATATTTGTACAACTGATTATTGAAAAACAAAAAAATAAGAATAGACTTATGAGATCTAATTTCATAGTATTATCCTTAGATATATTAATTTGGTATATCAATTTATATTTTTTTAATTCCAATCCTCAATATCTTTAACTAAAAGAAAGAATCACCTAGAATTCATTAATCCAATAAAAACAAATCCGGTAATTTTTCCAGCGCTTCGGCAAAATCGGCTGGTAAATCAGATTCAAACTCCACTTGTTTATTAGTAGCCGGATGAAGGAAAGTAAGTTTCTTAGCATGAAGAGCCTGATGCTGTAATATTTTCAATAAATGGGTGCCGCGTTTTCTCAAGTTATGCGGCAGGCGGTTTAGCTGCGATTCCCTGCCGTTATAGTCCGGATCACCGATCACCGGATGATGGATGTAATTCAAATGCACCCGTATCTGGTGTGTGCGGCCGGTATCCAGCTTAACTTCCAACAAGGTGGCATATTCAAATGTTTTTAATGTTTTAATATGCGTAATCGCATTCCTGCCAGATTTACTCACCGCCATTTTTGTTGGATCTTTTTTACTACGGTTAATGCAGGTTTCAATTGTTTCATGTTCCGTTTCTACTTTTCCCCAGACCAATGCCCAGTACGTTCGGTGAATGGTTCGCGTCTCAAACTGCTTTTGCAGGTATACATGGGCCTGATCTGTTTTAGCCACCACCAGCAAACCACTTGTATATCTATCCAAACGGTGCACGATACCCGGTCGTTCCTCGTTATTGGTACTCGATAATTCCTTTGAATGAAATAACAATGCATTGACTAAAGTATCGTTTTCAGTGCCTCTGCCCGGATGAACAACCAATCCGGCATCTTTATCAACAACAATAATATGATCATCCTCATAAACTATATTGATTGGAATATCTGCTGGCTCAATTGAAGATTCTTCTTTGGGAAATGTGATCTGAATTCGATCATGCGGATGAATGATAAAACCGCTTTTAACTTTCTGTTCATTAACCGTGATATGACCGGTTTTTATTAATTTTGCTAGTGAGGAACGGGTATGCTCAGGATATTTTTCTGAAAGGTATTTATCCAGTCTTTGGGGTGCTATATTTTCCGGGAATTCAAATATTTCCGTCTGATCCATTACTCAAAGTCGCGGTTTGTTTTTGTAATGAAATCAATGGATCACCGACAAAAATCAGGTAGGACAATATCATAATCATACCGCAGGTAATCGCTATATCAGCGATATTAAAAACCGGCCAGCGAGTCATCGAATAGCCGGATAATGTCCATCCGAAAAATTTGAAGGAAGGAATAGAGATATCAAAAAATTCAACATCTAAAAAATCAACAACTTTTCCATGAAGAAATCGATCGGTTAAATTTCCAATAGCTCCGGCTGCAATAAATGCCAAAGCCAGTTGTGGTAACCAATTTTTATCACGCATACGGATTAAATAATAAAAAATAAGAATAGCTGCAACAATTGAAAGAATTAAAAATAATTTTGGGCTGCCCAACTGAACACCGAATGCAGCTCCTGCATTTTCCACATAGGTAATTTGAAAAAAACTACCCAATATCGGCTTGGAATCAAAGAGATTCATCTGAGTTTTAATAATATACTTGCTGACCTGATCAAGAATCACCATAAATCCAATAATGAGCAGTGTCATTTTTATGGATAATGTGCTTTTCATATCAGAATGGTTATCTGCCTTTGGATTCAGCTTTCTTGGCTTCTACACTAATTGTAGTAGTTGGAACAGCTTCAAGCCTTTCTTTTGCGATTAATTTACCGGTTACTCGACAAATACCATAAGTCTCATTTTCAATCCGATCTAATGCTTCGTCAATCTGTTTCAGATATTTTTCATCACGTGCAGCAAATAAAAATGCCTTTTCTCTTTCCATCGCATCAGTTCCCTGGTCTGCCATATGATATGAGTAAGAAGAATGATCGCCCGTTGCTTCTTTTGTCGTTGCATCCAAAACTACTGTTTTGAGGTAATCCAGATTCTTTTGTACTTCTTCCCTTTTTTTAATTAAAAGTTCCTTAAAGTAAGCCAGGTCCTTCTTCGACATCTTTTTAGTTGTTTCTCCTGCCATCTATATTCCTCCAATTGTTAGCTATTCTTTATTAATCCGATTTTTATTGTCTCAGTTTCAATTTTAGTTTCATAAACATTACCGCTTCCATTACCTTCAAAGCTAATTTCGTCGGCTAACGTTTCATTACATATATATGTTTTTTGATTTGATATGGCCTTTTGCATATTTTCCGGGATATCCTGCACTTCTATTACGATATGATCCGTTACATCAAAACCAGCTTCTTTCCTAAAATTCTGAACACGATTTACAAATTCAC
>JARRPN010000266.1:0-3860 GCA_037382875.1 Calditrichaceae bacterium
ATCAGACACCTTTACTAGGTGATCCGCCGTAATTGCGCCAACATCTGCAGCCATTTCCGCCCCGCCTGTACCTTGCAATTCATCTGCATGTACGCGTGATTTAATTCCATAAACTTGTGCAGCTTTAAAAATCCTACGGCTCTCTTCTACTGTAAATACACCTTCTTCACAAAACACATCACAAAATTTGGCTAATTTTCTTCGAGCAACCAGTGGAATCATTTCATTCACAATCAAATCGACATATTCCGTCCTGCGATCCTGGTATTCATCGGGTACTTCATGTGCTCCAAGAAACGTGGGGATTAAATCCAGCGGCTGCTCGTGATTAAGTTCATCTATAATTTCAAGTGATTTGATTTCATCATCAGTAGATAAACCATACCCACTTTTTGCTTCGATTGTAGTGGTGCCGTATTCTAAAAATTTTCCAATTCTATCCCGGGTTACTTTTTTAATTTGTTCTTTCTCAGCATCCCTAAAACGCCTGACACTGTTGCGAATACCCCCGCCTGCCTGGGCAATTTCTTCATAACTTTTACCCTGGATTCGCATTATAAATTCATCTTCCCGGGTTTTCCAGAAAATTGGATGTGTATGGGCATCCACAAATCCCGGCAATGCAGTGGATCCATTGGCATCAATTATATCATTAACTCCGGTTGTATTCTCACCGTTTCGCAGAATCGATACTATTTTACTATTTTCAATCAAAACAGAAACGTCATTAAACCCTTCAATATAACCGTATGGTTTTCCAGAAACGGGCGTATATAATTTGGAAATATTTTTAATTATTGTTTTCATTGAGTGTATTCTTGCCTATTTATAAAGCTTATCAAATTCAGCACTTAATTTTTCAAAGGAGGCCTGCAAACTTTCTGAAACAACTTTTGTTCCGGCAATAATAGGCATAAAGTTAGTATCCCCGTCCCAGCGTGGTACAATATGATAATGAATATGTTCATCGATACCAGCCCCAGCCGTTCTGCCAAGATTCATTCCGATGTTCATTGCATGCGGATTCATAACATTCCGTAATGCCTGTACCGATTTATTAATAGTCTTCTGCAAATCTAAAAGTTCATCATCTGATAATTTTAATACATCACTTGTATGTTTATAAGGCACTACCATTAAGTGACCATTATTGTATGGAAATCTATTGAGAATAACAAAACACTGTTCCGATCGATAAACAAGCAAGTTCTCTACATCATTTTTTTGATTGGGAAAATCACAGAATATGCATCCCTCATTTTTATTATCTATTTCTGATTGGATATATTCCATCCGCCAGGGAGCCCACAATTGTTTCATTATAAAAATCCTTTTAGATAAAAATAGCCCAACACTTTTTCATGCATTGGGCTAAAATATGATTTTCTATTTATTATTTAATGTGTTCAAAATAGCGAAGTCGGTTTATTCTTCCTCTTCCTTTTCTTTCTTGGCATTCTCAATCACCTTCTGTGCAATTTCGCCGGGAACCTCTTCATAATGCGAAAAATTGCGTTTATGAATACCACGACCCGCTGTCATCGAACGCAATGACGTTGAATAACGATACAATTCTGCCAATGGAATCTGTGCATTAATTACCTGAAAACGTCCATCGCTGTCCATACCCATAATCTTGCCTCGCCGGCTGCTGATATCACCCATAACATCACCCATATATTCATCCGGAACACGAATTTCAACATTCATGATGGGTTCTAACATCGCAGGATTACACTGATCAAACGCCTTTTTAAACGCCATGGAAGCGGCAACTTTAAAAGCCATTTCCGATGAATCCACATTATGATAACTTCCATCAAAGACAGTTACTCTAACATCAACGACCGGATAACCAGCCAGAACACCTTTTTCTATTGTTTCGATTACACCTTTCTCAACGGCCGGAATAAATTTATTGGGGATCACACCACCGACAATGGCATCAACAAATTCAAACTTTTCACCCCGCGTCATGGGCTCTAACCGTAAATGACAATCACCATACTGGCCGCGGCCACCGGATTGTTTCTTAAATTTACCTTGTGCCTCGGCTTTTTTCTTTATTGTTTCACGATATGGAATGCGCGGTTCTTCTTCTTCAACTTCAACGCCAAATTTTTGTTTTAACCGCTGCAAAATAATAGCAAGATGCAATTCTCCCTGACCTGAAACAATTGTCTGTCTCAGTTCAGCATCCTGATTATAAACAAATGTAGGATCTTCTTCATGAAGCACGTGCAGACCATTACTTATTTTTTCTTCATCACCTTTTGCTTTAGGTTTAATGGCCAACCGGATAATCGGTTCAGGGAATTCAATTTTCGGAAAAGTAATCTCTTTTCCTTTAGCCGAGAGCGTATCTCCGGTATGGGTTGCTTTTAATTTTACAACAGCACCAATGTCACCGGCTTCCATTTGATCTACATTTTCTTTATTCTTGCCATTTAATACAAAAATCTGTCCAATACGTTCACTCTGTTCTCTGGAAGAGTTAACCACATCCATACCGGTTTTTATAACGCCGGAATTGACTTTAAAATAGGAGAGCTCACCTACATGCTGCTCAGATAAGGTTTTAAAAATAAAAGCTGAGAACGGCTCTGAGCTGCTCACTTTACGTGTTTTATCTTCCATACCAACAGCATCACCAATTTCGCCCGGAGCCGGACAAAAATTCACGATCACATCAAGAATTCTTTTAATGCCGATGTTGGTTGTTGCAGAAGTACAAAAAACCGGGTAAACTGCATCCATGGCAACGGCTGTCTTAAATCCACCCCGAAATTCTTCTTCGGTCAGTGAGCCGGCTTCAAAATATTTTTCCATCAATGCATCATCGCTCTCTGCAACCGCTTCTACCAGTTTTAAGTGCAGTTCATCTGCTTTAACTTTCAGACCAGCCGGAATATCTTCTTCAGTAAAATTGCCACTACCATCTTTTTTATACTTTAATAATTTCATACGGAATAAATCGACGACACTGTCAAAATTAGGACCTGTTTCAACCGGAAATTGAGCCAATACAACCTGATGTCCAAACGATTCAACCAATCCTTCAACAACATTGTCAAAATCAATATTTTCACGATCGAGTTTATTGATAATAAAAAATCGCGGAACATTATTTTTTTCCGCCTGCTGCCAGCCCATTTCGGTACCAACTTCTACCCCGGATGCAGCGGAAATCACCAAAAATGCTGTATCCAAAACACGCATTGCACCAACTACTTCACCAAAGAAATCAGAATATCCAGGCGTATCGATTATATTGAGTTTAGTATCTTTCCAGACGCCATGTGTTAAAGAAGTATTAATTGAGATTTGACGACTAATTTCAGCTTCATTGTAATCAGAGACTGTTGTACCCTGTTCAATTGATCCGATACGATTGGTTGCTTTCAGATTAAATAATAACGCTTCATCCAGAGTTGTTTTTCCACTACTGCCATGACCGATCAAGCCGATATTACGTATCTGTGCGGTCTGGAATACCTTCACTTGTGCCTCCTTTTATAAATATCTTTGAATTCTATTTTTCAATCTTTCTATTAGAAATTTCAGGGAATTGGATGTTCTCAATCCAAAATTATTAAGTCTTAAAAGGTAACAAATTCAAATTCTTATTTCAAGAGGAAGGTATCTTTATGATAGACTAAAATTTATAATTACACTTAAGTGCCTAGAGTTTATAAATTATTGGTTATTAGGTTATTGAGTTGTTTGATATCTATTGCATACTGCTGACTGCAAACTGTAACTTTAGTGCATTTTAGTCACTTAAAAACTTTAAACTCACAGCTTAACCCTGTATTTCTTAATCCATTTTTGGATGTCCTCGTATTCCGGGAAAGCTTTAT
>JARRPN010000267.1:0-3853 GCA_037382875.1 Calditrichaceae bacterium
GCTTGACAACGAACCGGATTTTAGTATGACTTCATTACCGGTGATTAAATCAACAGCAACACATCGCATTGGAATATTTAAATTTTCAAAATTATAAACAATCCCATCCTTAACTAATAGCTCTGATATGAGCAAACATACTTTCTGCCCCTGTATTAAACCACTTGGTACAACCGGGGTAAAACCTTTAAGACTTAACTGGATCTGATATTTATTATCATCATATTTTTGTAAATAAGGTATTGACTTCCTATCAGGTGTATCGGATAAGAGAGCATCCCAGTCTGCGTTATTCACTATTTTTTCAATTTCTTCACCAGAATAACCGCACGCATATAATGCGCCAAGCAGTCCACCTATGCTTGTACCGGCAATATAATCAATAGGAAAATTTAGAGAGTCCAGCATTTTCAAAACACCAATATGAGCAAAACCACGCGCACCACCGCCAGATAAAACCAGCCCAACTTTAGGACGATTTTCCTGTGCAGAAATATGACATGAGAATATTAATAAAATGAAGATTAAAATTATTATTCGCATGATAAATAAAAAGAATTAGTGATTGTTTTTTTAAATATACGATTGGTAAGTTTTATAAAAAAGCCAATAAAATATTTTTACTTTTTAAATAAAAACGGCAGGTTAAATATACCTGCCGTTTGCATTAAAGGTTGTTATGGACAATCTGAGGATGTTTTTAAATTATTGTTCTATCCATGTATAACTTTCTCTTGTAATTGTTGTATTGCCCTGCGCAAAGAAAAGTTCTTCCTGTGTCGGTTTTAAGGGTTCAAGTAATTTAATTCTTTGCTTTGCATAAGCCGTATAAGCCGGATCTTTACTAGCTTTTTCATATTCTTTTATGGCAAGTTCATACACAAGGCCATCATCAATCTTACGGTTACGATTTTCAACCTGCTGGCTGTATGGAACTGCGGCTTCATAAATTTCCGCCATAACAATATGGGGCAAGCCACTTTTAGTATTGGTAGCCAGTGCTTTTTTTACCCAATTCTTTCCATTATCAAACTTATTCATAAATTTATAATCGGTTGCAATGGCACACATGGCTTCAATATTATTCGGGTTGATTTGCAGAATTGTTTTATAATCATTAATCGCAAACGAATAATTTGTCAATCCTTCATAAGCCTGGGCTCTTAACTTCAAGATGGCTTTTTGTTCTAAATCCTTATTTAGCCATATAGTAGCTTCATCAACAGCCTGCTGATAGTTACCTGCGTCTAATTCCGCTTGTAATAACATATGAAGAATTTTAACATCGTCCGAATTGTTTTTAAAGGCTGTTCTGAGTTCTAAAAGCGGATCATAATCAAAATGCTTTATATAAGCTACCAGGCGTTTATGGTATTCAGGATTAGCAGGATTTACTTCAACCAGATGTTTTTGAATTTCAATTGCTCGCTCATCTTCCAAACCAAAATATATATAAGCCAATTTATCTAAGTAGCTTTCATTATCAGGATAACGCTCAACTAGGAATTCATAATGCGGGAGCGCGCACTCTTCCTGTCCCCGATTCATTTGTAGTATTCCGGCATAGTAATGAAGATTGGTTAATTCAGGATAATGTTCCAATCCTCTATAACAGGCTAATAATGTGCTATCAGAATACTGTGAATAGAAATAAGCATCAGCAATTTTCCTGATAGCGTACTGACCCATTTTACCGCTATCATTAACAAAGACTTTCCACAAATAGGGTAATGCTGATTTATACTCATTCTGTTTAAAATATTCCGATCCAAAACTATACCACATCTTCAGATTCGTCTCACTCAAATCCGTTTGTTTATATTGATCGTAGACCGTCTGTAAAGTATCCGGAATACAAACAACCGGTTCCTTCAGTTCAAGAAATTCATCATCCTCAAACTGAGCAAAACACAAAGCGGAAAAGATAAATATGATAACCCATGTCCACTTCATATTGTTCTGTATCCTGTTACCTGTCTTCATGACGTCTCCTTTCAATTAGGTTCCTTAGAAAATTTAACTTAAAATTCGAAAAATAGTTTATTTTCTCCTTCTATTTGTTATCCTTCGATTTTTTAACCGGTTCAGACTTTACTTTTAATTCCTTTTCTTCTGGTAATTTAACCTCTATTTTCTCAGATGATTTAGATCGGCGGTAATTAAGAATATGATAAACCACACTGACCCAGAACAGGAAAAACAAGATCACTGTAATTAATGTATAGTTGAATGTCCAGGTAATCATTAATAATCCAAAGATCACAACCGGTGTCATTTTTGATTGAGCTACTCTAGTAATGGTCTCACTATTTTGAGAATACCATGCATGTACTTTTACCCAGACCTTTTTAAGCCAGTTGAGTAATTTTTTAAGCTGTTTGCGAAATAACCATAATACTATTATGATCAGTATGTATATAATCCAGCGAAAAACATCATTCGTCCAGGAACTACTGAAATACACTTCTACTGACAAAACATCATCCGATTTTATTATAGTACGGGCAAAACGGTAAACCTGTCCACTGGTTGGAATTTGGATTTGAATAGGTAAAATACCCGTTGTGGTTCCGGATACACTTTCTTTTTGCAAACCTTCCATACGATTGCTAAAACCCACTTCGGCTTTCATCTGACGGGCAATTTGTTCCTGAGCCATAGGCACATTTCTAAACCGGCTTTGAGATTCATTTTTTGAGTATGCCCGCTTTAATTTATCTACCTGCACGGACGGCTCTTCATCCTCGCTTAACTCACTTAAAACATCATCCATATCACTGGAATTATAATCCCGACGGGCATCTCCAAATAAATTGCCAACGCCACGAATGATTTCTTCTTTTTCGAGAGTACTGTTAAAATAGTTGTAGGTATAATCATTGGGCAGATAAACGGACCAGATCGTCTGACTAGTAATTAAATCAACCTCCGGTAACTCAGCTGATCGCTTGCCAAATGAATCAAATCGATCACCGACTAAAGCATAAATAATTTCAACCGGAAAGGTATCCAATTGATCATTTGTCGATCGTGAGCGAATTAAAGGAATAAGTAATTTCCCCTGGCTGTTCAACGATGATTCAACCGGCTGATTGCCCACAAATACACTCCAGACATCGGCATCATCCGGTAAAGCGATTTCCATAAATTGTTTGGCGCTGTTACGCACATTATAAATAATGCGATGGATGATTTTGCCATCCTCTGTAAACAGGGTAACTGCATTGGATGAATTAATCACTGCCATTGGGACAGCAATTTTTTCATGTTTTTTCACATCAAAAACAACATTGAACGGATGTTTCAAATATTTAAATCCAAACAGAAGGGGCTTTACTGATTTATTAAATAACACCTGCGGCAATTTCTGAACCGCTATTTTCTCCAGGCCATCGCTTTCAGCTAAAATAACCTCCGCACTGGTATTCAATTCAACGGCTATATAGCCAGTTTCGCGGACACAATCCAGAGCTTTAAATCCAACAAACGCATTAGCCATTCCATTTTCGGTCAGAGGCGTTTCTGAAGAAACGTTTATCCGGACGGAACCCTTTTTACCATATGTAAACGGTATCTGGATTATCCGCTGATCATTCTGGGCAATTTCCTGCCATTCGCCAATACCTTCTCCATTTACATTTAAAACATTCATATTATCCGGCACGGTAAAACGAACACCATCAATCTCGCTGTGCAAAATATTATAGACAATCTCACTGTTTATCTTAAGAGCATCATCTTCTATTGAAATGAGGTGATACACCTCGGCATACAATTTTGCTGGTATTTTTTCCGCTTCCGGCGCCTTTCTACGCCACTGTAAGCTAACAAAGGTTCCCGGTGATAAAATTGC
>JARRPN010000268.1:0-4300 GCA_037382875.1 Calditrichaceae bacterium
CTAAAATTTTACCAAGTTCCATGAGGGACTTGCGGCCAAAATTTTTGAATTTGAGCATTTCTGCTTCGTCTTTGCGAACTAGGTCTCCAATAGATTTAATATCTGCTGCTTTTAAACAATTATGGGAACGAACGGATAATTCCAATTCATCAACACTCATTTTAAGCAGCTTTTTTATTCTTAATGCTTCTTCATCTATTTCAGCAGCTTCTTCTTCTTCCGTATCGATATCGAAATTAATAAACAATTGAATATGATCTTTTAATATCTTACCGCTGTAAGTTAATGCATCATCCGGTGTAATGCTGCCGTCAGTCTGAATATCAAGGATTAGTTTTTCAAAATCCGTTTTTTGACCGACACGTGTATTCTCCACTTCAAATTTTACGTTTAAAATCGGGGAGAAAATTGAATCAATCGGAATAACACCGATCGGCTGATCGGCCATTTTGTTTTCTTCTGCCGTCACATAACCACGTCCGCGGCCAATATAAAGTTCAAGATCCAAATCAGCTTTATCATTTAAAGAAGCAATGTGTAAATCAGGATTCAATATTTCAAGATCAGGTGCATTATCCTGTAGCACTTTCCCTGTGAACTCAAGTGGTCCTCTCAATTGAAGATTAATCTTATCAGGACGTTTATTGAGTAATTTAATCCGTAATTTCTTCAGGTTTAAAACAACCTCAGGTAGATCTTCATGAACACCTGGAATGGTTGTAAACTCATGTTGAACATCATTAACTTTAATGGCTGTGATAGCCGCTCCCTGTAAGGAAGAGAGCAATACGCGCCGAAACATATTGCCAATAGTTACGCCAAAACCTTTTTCCAGGGGCTGAATAAAGAAACGCCCAAATGTATCGGTATAGGTGGCTTCTTCTATTTCTATTCTTTCCGGCATTTGTAAGTTTGACCAGCTCATTTTCACCTTCTATTTTAATTACAGATTTTCTTATTTTGAATACAACTCGACAATCATATTTTCCTGTACATTAACAGGAATATCTTCACGTTGTGGTTTGTCGAGGAAAACACCTTTCAATTGCGATTTATCCAGATCCAACCATGGATACGCATTTTCCGCACGCACTTTTTTCAAAGCATCATGAAACATCCCTAAACGACGGCTCTTTTCACGAACCTGAATAACATCATCCTTTTTTAGAATAAAGGAAGGTATATTAACCGTTTTACCGTTAACCATGATGTGCCTATGTAAAACCATCTGCCGTGCCTGTGTGCGCGACACAGCCAGTCCTAAACGAAAAACCGTATTATCAAGACGGCTTTCAAGTAACTGCAATAAGTTTTCACCAGTAACACCTTTCATACGTTCTGCTTTTTTAAAGAACACCCGAAATTGTCGTTCAAGTAATCCATACATATATTTTACTTTTTGTTTTTCACGCAACTGCAAAGCATAATCGCTGAATTTTTTACGTGACAATCCATGCTGTCCCGGTGGATAGGGTTTTTGATTTAATAATTTATCAAATTTGGTATTGCCAAAAATATTTTCACCGAATTTGCGTACAATTTTACCTTTCGGTCCAGTGTATCTCGCCATTTAATAAACTCCACTATTTCAATTTTAAACGCGTCTACGTTTTGGTGGACGACATCCATTATGCGGAATGGGTGTAATGTCTTTGATAGACATAATATCCAATCCGGCTGCTTGTAATGATTTTATAGCAGCTTCTCTTCCGGAACCCGGTCCCTTTACTTCTACATCAATACTTTTAAGACCCAATGACATTGCTGCTTTTGCAGCACTTTCCGCTGAAATCTGAGCGGCATAGGGTGTATTTTTACGTGATCCTTTAAATCCGGACATACCTGAGGAAGCCCAGGATATAACATTACCGTAATTATCGCTTAACGATATAATTGTATTGTTAAATGTAGATTTAATATGGGCTTTCCCATGCGGTTCAACGCGCTCTCTTTTACGTAATTTACCACGTTTTTTTGGTGCAGCCAATGTTACTTCTCCTGAATTCTAATAATTGTTATTTCTTTTTTCCGCCCACAAGACGTTTTCTACCCTTACGCGTTCTGGCATTTGTTTTTGTCCGTTGCCCATGAACCGGCAGACCACGATGATGACGATAACCACGCACTGAATTAATATCCATCAAACGCTTAATGTTCATATTAACTTCTGTTTTTAAAGCGCCTTCTATTTTATATTCATTCTGAACAATCGTACGAATACGCTTTACTTCATCTTCTGTTAAATTATTTACTCGTGTATTAACATCGACATTAGCTTCTGAACATATTTTTTCAGCAGCTGATCGCCCGATACCATATATATAGGTTAGTCCTATGACTATCCTTTTTGTTTTTGGTAAATCAACACCAGCAATACGAGCCAAAATTGCCTCCTGTTCCTGTTAACCTTGACGTTGTTTATGTTTTGGGTTCTTACTGCAAATAACCCGTACTACTCCCTTACGACGGATCACTTTGCAACCATCGCATATCTTCTTTACTGAGGCTTTAACTTTCATAGTAAATCCTAAAACCTTTATTTATATCTGTATACAATTCTGCCTCTGGTTAAATCATAGGGTGATAGTTCAATACTTACTTTATCTCCAGGCAAAATTTTAATAAAATGCATACGCATTTTGCCTGAGATATAAGCCAGCACCTCATGATCATTTTCCAGAGTTACAATAAAAGAGGCATTTGGTAATGTCTCTTTAATAATTCCGTCAACTTTAATGGCTTCTTGTTTTTTTGCCAATTAATTCACCTCATTTAGGGTCGATAAAATTTTTGGTCCATTATCAAGAATGGCTATCGAGTGCTCATAATGTGCTGATGGCTTGCCATCAAACGTACGCACTGTCCATTCATCATTATCTATGTAAACCTGGTAATCTCCCAAATTTATCATAGGTTCTATTGCAATGACCATACCCGCCTTTAAGCGTGGACCTTTATCTTTTTCTCCAAAGTTCGGAATTTGAGGATCTTCATGCGGCTTAATGCCGACACCATGTCCTACCAAATCACGTACCACAGAGAATCCATATTTCTCAACATGGGTCTGTATAGCCGATGAAATATCACCAACCTTATTGCCCGGTATGCATTGCTCGATTCCCAGATACAAACTTTCTTCCGTTATCTTGCATAGCCTGGCTATATCCGGTGATACAGAACCAACAGCGTAGGTGTATGCGGCATCTCCAAAATAACCATTCAATTCTACACCGATATCAACACCAACGATATCACCAGATTTTAATTTTCGTTTACCCGGTATGCCATGCACAACCTCTTCATTTATTGAGATACAGGCTGTCTTTGGGAACCCATACAATCCTTTAAAAGCCGGTTTTGCATTTTTACTTAAGATGAAATTCTCAGCTTCATCGTTGATTGTATCCGTATCAACACCGGATTCTACAAATTTTTCAATGAACTTTAATGTTTCTGCAACAATTTTATTACACGCTTCAATCGCTAATATTTCTTTTTCAGATTTAATATAGATCATATCTGAAGGCGATCATTTAACTTCTTCGCCCGCGTACCTTCCCGGATTTCATAAATCCATCATAGTGGCGCATAAATAAATGTGATTCAACCTGCTGTAAAAAGTCGAGCGCAACACCAACGATAATAAGCAAACCTGTACCGCCAAAAAATGATGCCAGGCTATAAGGTATATTTCCAATTTTTGCTAACATCGCTGGTACAATCGCAATAATTGCCAAAAATATCGATGATGGAAGCGTAATCTTTGTTAAAATATTATCTAAATATTCTGATGTCTTTTTACCAGGACGCACTCCTGGAATAAATCCACCCTGTTTCTTTAAATTTTCTGCTGTAAAACCATGAATCCATGGAAAACCAGCCCTGCACCATCAGCATAAAATCACTTTCCGGAAGAAAGGTAATAATAGTAGACGGTACAAACATAATGGCCTGGGCAAAAATGATTGGCATAACGCCGGCTGTATTAACTCGCATCGGAAAATGTGTATTAACACCGCCATATACTTTTCTTCCAACAACCCTTTTTGCATACTGAACCGGAATTTTACGCGTACCCTGGGTAAGAAGAACTACCGCGTAGATAATAGCCAGTGCAATAGCAATTAAAATAGCTTCACCCAGCAATCCGCGCATGCCCACTGCAAACTGCTGATATTCATCAATGAGTGCCTGCGGTAATCGTGCAATGATACCTATAAAAATAATCAGTGAAATACCATTTCCAATTCCCCGACCGTCAATCTGTTCACCAAGCCACATAATAAGCATCGTGCCTGAG
>JARRPN010000269.1:0-1289 GCA_037382875.1 Calditrichaceae bacterium
AGGCAAAGGAATATAATGTGTTGTATCAACAGGTGTTTGAGCTGAAACTAATCCTGCTGTTAACATGGCAGCAGCAATTGCTGTTTGAAAATTTCTTTTGTAGTTTGTACTTAGTGTATTTTTAGTTTGAATTTCTGAATCATACCACCCTTTTACTGATTTATATATTGACTGATAATATGGTATTAATTCAGGTGTGACACGACAATCAGGACAGGCCCAATGGAATAATAAAGATTGATCAATTTGGGGCAGATGATTTGATTTATATGGTTTTTGAATGAATTGATGTACACAACAGGAAGGATATCCAAATAAAAATCCCTCTATTTTCATTTCATCACAGTTTTTAAACAAAAGGGACTTTTCAAATTTATTACGATAAAATTGGATATAACGACTGGAAGTACTAAAAATCGTCTCAATAATTTGATTTCCATTTAATGTTTTCCGAGAAATCGTATCAACAAACAAACCTTGTTTTTTTAACCAGCGTATCTCTTTTCTTCCAATTTGTTTTTCAATCCTGCTGAGTGGCTTGATTTTTTGTTTGGTTAATTCAGTGAGATAGTAAAATTCAAAATCTTTATATTGTTTTGAATACATAGTTTATCTCCCATATTTTTACTACAGAATTTTCTTTAAAAAGAAATTAGTATTGATTAAAATGCCGTATCATTTTGTAGCTGCGTAATATTTGAAATATTTTTGATTGTTTAGTGATTTTTAAAAACAATCTAATATTCCGGATTGTTGTTATCAATCAATTTCACTTTACATAAAAAATATTTATTCAAAACAATTCAAAAACTATGCCAATCATCTTATATATATTCATATGTATATTTTGCTAGTTTTATATCAAGTTAATCGACAGCAATATCTAGAATAACTATCAAAAAATAGAATAGGTATCAGATTTTTGATAAAAAATTAATTTTGTATATAAAAAAACCTCATTACACATTCAATTATGCAATGAGGTTTATGTTATCTTAATTAATTATAAGTACACTTACATGTTTTTATTCACTTCCTTTTATAACTTTTACGCGATCGACTAGTGTCAGAAATTCTGCACGATAACCAAACTGATCTTCACCTTTCGCATGTTTTGCTAAATCCTTGACTGAATCAAGATTTGAATCACCTTTAAATTCAGAATCTCTCAGAATCATTGAAAACTCAGCAACCGAAGCCGAAAAGCGGAAATTATTGGATGATTCGGATAATTTAACAGGTTCACCTTTTAATATTTCTGAAAATTCTTTACTCTTTTTTCCATCCGG
>JARRPN010000269.1:1338-5187 GCA_037382875.1 Calditrichaceae bacterium
CTTTACCTGCAGGTACAACTTCATATAATGCGGTAACGGTGTGTCCAGCACCGATTTCCCCGGCATCTTTAGTATCATCTGTAAAATCTTTATCTTCTAGCTTTCTATTTTCATAACCAATTAGACGATAGGAGCTGATTTTTGCCGGATTGAATTCAACCTGTATTTTAACATCTTTGGCAATTGTGAATAAAGTCGAAGTGATTTCATTAACTAATACCTTTTTTGCTTCCATGATATTATCAATATAGGCATGATTACCATTGCCGCGATCCGCCAGTTCCTGCAAACGGTTATCTTTATAATTGCCCATGCCAAATCCCAAAACTGTAAGAAAGATACCCTCATCTCGTTTTTCTTCAATAAATCGGACCAGTTCGGATGTACTGGAAATACCCACATTAAAATCACCATCGGTAGCCAGGATTACCCGATTATTCCCTTCCTTAATATAATTCTCTTTTGCCACGTTATAAGCTAATTTAATACCAGCGCCACCGGCTGTACTGCCCCCCGCCTGAAGTCGATCAATAGCTGCAATTATTTCAGCTTTGTTATCTCCAGAGGTTGCAGGTAAAACCAATCCTGCATTTCCAGCATATACCGCGATGGCTATTTTATCTTTAGGGTTTAATTGCTCAACTAACAATTTATACGATTTTTTCAAAAGAGGTAATTTCTTGGGAGAATTCATCGAACCGGACACATCAATCAAAAAAACCAAATTGCTGGCCCGCTGTTCTTCTCTTGCCAGTTTTTTACCTTGTAAACCAATATGTACCAGGTTATGATCTTCATTCCATGGACATTTGGAATATTCCATATTGATGGATACAGGTCTTCCCTGTTCCGGTTGTTTATAATCATAAGTAAAATAGTTTATAAATTCTTCGCTACGAACAGCATCCTTGTATGGCATTTGATCCTGCATAATAAAACGACGTGCATTAGAATAGGATGCCACATCCACATCAGCTGCAAAGGTAGACATGGGTTTTTGAATAACATGATAATACCCGCTTTCATCTATTTTGTCATATTCTTCTGTATTATGTGACATATACGTGGCATCAGAAGCATATCCTGCGACGGACATTTTGGAACTAACTCCACGAACAACCGTAGAAGATAATTGTTGATTTATAGCTTGTAATTGACCTTGAGCCTGAGCTGTTACTACAATTGTCTCTCCTTCAAGAGCTTGGATATGCAATTTAATATTCAATTTAGTAGTGGAATCAGCTTTTACCTTTACATCATTGATTTTTACAGTTTTATAACCAATCATGGTAGCTTCAACTGTATAAACACCAGTTGGTACATTAATAATAGTATAATTTCCTTTTAAATCTGTTGCTGAACCAAGATGCAAACCAACAATCATTATGTTTGTTCCAGGTATCGCATCACCATTCTCACTATCCGTGACTTTACCAGTAATTTTACCTGTTGTACCGGCAAAAAGTATTGATGCGATTAAGGTAATTAAAAGAAAGATTACCGTTCTCATTTTCATTCTCCCATATTGTTATGATTTTAGTAATTTTGTTGATGTTGTTTTACAGTTAATATCATAACATCAGAATTGTAAATGAAATTATTCAGATTTCTTTTAAATAAATATTTTTGTGATTCCAGTCATTTAAAGTTACGTTTTATAATTTTAAATACAGTTTCAGTTGAAAATGAAAAAATTCTCATAAACATTTTCAATATTCTCGCGTAAGTAAAATCGAATTAGTACCTAACTTTAAGAAATGAATATGAAAACGATTACCTATAATCTACAAGACAGTTTCGGCAATTCTGATTATTATTATAATCAAATTCATGAGTTTTCAAAGATTGTTTACCGATATGTTGATTCCAAAGCAGAAGAATTATTAACCGAATATGCTTTTTACCTCAATGATAATCAAATTGAAGCTCTGCGTAGCCGAGGGGAATATGCCATTGAATTGCTAACCCTTGGTATGACATGGCAACGCTATTTAGGCGCCTCACAGAGAATTCCTGTAAATATTCTAAGACTTATGATCAAGTTATATCAATTGCGTACAGAAAGCTATAGACTGAAACCCTATATTGATAAACTGCGTGGTTGGATCAGCGGGCATTTCATGACACCGAAAATCGGAAAATCTGCCAAAAATAAAAGATATACACTGAAAAATTTCCGTACTCTGCTACTCTGGCTCAAAGCATCCGGTGAATTTAAAGATGAAGTCAAACGGCTTAGTAACTGGTATCAATTGTGTGAAGATTCCGGAAAGAAAAAGACGGAGCAAATTATTGGTATTTCTATTCATCTCATCCGATGGTTTTCCTGGGTAGCACAGGAAGAACTGGGCTGTTATACAAATAAATTAAATGATTTTCTTATTAAAAAACATCCGAAATATCGTTATCGAGAAGATGAAATTTTTACCGGGAAAGAACCCGTTGAATATTATTTGAACATGGTTGGTTCGGAAATAATGAACTGGGGATTTGAAGAAGGTTATCAGAAAACCAAGCGCACCGTTATTCTTGTACCCGGTTGCATGGCTTCACCGAAAAAATCAAATTGCCTGGCTAAAACTGATGGACTGGATATTTTCTGTCAGCAATGTTCCAATCAATGTAGAATTGGTCAATTAAATAAACTTGGACAGGAAAATAATTTTGATGTTCGAATCGTACCCCACTCAAGTAGTTTTACTGCTTGGCTGAAACGCTGGCAGAATAATCCGGAAGTTGGATTGGTTGCTGTTGCCTGCTTGTTAAATCTGGTTCCGGGCGGATATGAGATGCGTGAACTGGGTCTCAATGCTCAATGCGTGCTGCTGGACTATTGCGGATGTAAAAAACACTGGCATCCTGAAGGTTTTCCGACTGATTTGAATATTGACAGATTACTGAATTTATGTTCAAAAAAAGAAGTTATAGATAAAGCTGACGAACATATGGTAGTTTAAAAATATAATTTAAATTTATAAAAAAACGTCGATAGATTTTAATTTTCTACCGGCATTTACTTTTTATGACAAATTTTTAATTACAATGGCTGATTTGGATTTGACTTAATATAATCGATCAATTCATCCACCTGTGTAAAAGCCAATGCACTATAGGTATCCGCTGCACCATAAAAAATAGCAATTCGCCCTGTATCTGCATCCTGTAGTGTCGCGCATGGAAAAGTAACATTCGGCACATAGCCAGTTACCTCATATGGCGCTTCCGGTGTCAATAAATAATTCTCACAATCGGCAATAATTTTGTATGGTTCATCAATATCCAGCAATGCCCCACCGATGCTGTAAATAAAACCACTGCAGGATTGACATACACCATGATAGATCATCAGCCAGCCTTCAGTTGTTTCAATCGGGATAGGTCCGGGACCAAGTTTTACATTTTTCCACCAGTAATGGGTTGTGGCCATTACACGACGATGTTTTCCCCAATAGGTTAAATCCTTACTGTGACTTAAATATATATCACCAAAAGGCGTATGCCCGTTATCGCTTGGACGATTAAGCAAAACAAACTCATCATTAATTTTTCGTGGAAATAAAACACCGTTTCTATTATACGGCACGTAAACATTTTCTAATTGAGTGAACGTTTTAAAATCTTTTGTTCTGGCAATACCAATGGTAGGACCATAAAAATAATTACACCAGGTGATATAGTAATAATCTTCTATTTGAACTAATCTGGGATCATAGGCATAAAATACCGGCTTAGCTGGACCATTCTCACCTTCTTTATGAAACTTGATCACCCCTTCATCAATCTCCCAGTTAAGTCCGTCCTTACTATAGCCCATATGAATATTCGGATAACCGGTTCTATGGTCTGCAC
>JARRPN010000270.1:0-3840 GCA_037382875.1 Calditrichaceae bacterium
GTGTTAGGAACTGAGTTTAATGTCTGGGCAAGGGATAATGAAACCCGGGTGGCGGTTAAGAATGGACATGTTAGGCTAAATACTAAAAAAGAGAATACTGATAACTATGTTACTTTATATAAAGACCAGATGAGTTTTGTTAAGGATAATGAAAAACCTCAATTACCCAAGAAAATAGATATTGCCGTCTATCTTGATTGGCTGGAAAACAGATTGGTTTTTGAGAAGACTCCATTATCCGAAGTAGTTGAGGAAATTGAACGGTTCTATGATGTAACTATTAAGCTTGATGAGAAACTTCAGGATCGGTTATTAACCGCTGAATTTACTGATACTTCTATTGAACCAGTATTAGATAAAATATGCCTTGTATTTGATGCGAGGTATAGCTATAAAGAGAAAGTGTATTCTATAACCTATTGATCTTATGTACATACAAAAAGAAATAAGAGTGATAGATATTATTGTCAAACGAATACTAATCATATTTGTAATCCTGAATATTATTGTAATCAATAGTATTGGTCAGTCAGTAACATCTAGAGTATCATTAAATTGTGATGATGTGCCATTAGAATCAGTATTAAAACTAATACAACAGCAGCTAAAGATTGAATTTATATATGATCCAACATTGGTATTGAATAAGAAAGTTTGTTGTAATTTGGATAGCGTCTTTATTGATGATGCATTAGATAGACTGTTTTCACCATTTAGAATATTATTTAAAAAGTATCCTGATAACTCTGTGGTCCTTTTTAATCAACATCCTGCCACAATGTCTATATCAGGTTTCATTGTGGATAGCCTTTCCCTGGAAATGCTTAGTGGTGCGAATATATATTTAAAAAATAATCCTGGTATCGGAACTGCAAGTGGTGTGAATGGTTTTTTCAGGTTAGATAATATACCTGCAAACTTATGTACACTGAATGTTAATTATGTCGGTTATAAACCGGTTGAATTCATTATAAAAGACAATAACAAGAAACCAATTTATATCTATTTAAAAGAATCTCCATTGTTAGAAAAGGAAATTACAGTAGCATCTCAAAATATTCAATCGTCTATATTCAATTCCAGTTTAGGGCAAACACAATTTAATCCTGACGATATCCAGCTATTACCCTCAATATCTAATGGCGATTTAACGCAGTCAATACAGTTAACTCCCGGAGTAAAAACAGTGCAGGATCAAATTGATGGTCTCTATATACAAAAAGGGACACCGGATCAGAATTTACTATTGCTCGATGGGATTCAGGTTATAAGAGGGGAACATTTATGGGGATATTATAACGCGTTTAATCAGAATGCCATTAAAAATGTAACTTTGCATAAAACAGGTTTTTCATCAAAATTCGGAGACCGTTTATCCAGCATAATTGAATTGGAAGGCGATGCAGGCAGTGGCGATAAAATTGAACTTGGAGCGGGTGCAGATATTTTTTGCATGAATGGATTTCTCAAAATCCCTTTCCATTCAAAACTGCGTTCTTCTTTTGCCATGCGGAAATCTTTTAAAAGTGTTGGATTTAATAATATGTATTATAATTTCGAAGATTATATCTTTTTATTAAAAAGACGTTACCATACCGATTTAGATAACGGTAATATGTTTCGATTTTACGATATGGTGGGAAAACTAGAATACGATTTGTCAGAAAAAAGCAGGTTCTCAATAACTTCATTTACTACGTATGATAAAATCGATATTTCTACAAGCAATTCTGATAATAATCTCGATAATGGAAAACGTTTTGAAGAATGGAAAGACCAGGGCATTGGATTGAATTTGAAAATAAATTGGAATGATAGGCTTTTATCTGATTTTCATACATCTTATTCAAAATATAAAAATAAATATTTCTATCAGTACAATCTATATGGGAACATTATTTTCATTGATAAAATTGACGGCAGTGAAATACATAAAACATACTCGATTCCGGTTGAGGAATTTAATTATTATAACGTTAGCCAATTAAGCTATAAATCAAATCACTTATTAAAGGTAAATGAAAGATTTTCATTTCTTACAGGTGTTGAGTTGCTCCGCACAGAAATTGAACATCAAATGCCAGAAGACCATTTTTTATATAAAGCGGATCACTCTTTAGACAATGAGACTGAATATGAATTATTTATAGATATGCCAATCGCATGTAAAAGCTGGAGTAATATTATATATTTGGAAAATTATTTCAACATTTATAAAAATTTAAATATGACACTGGGATTGCGTAATAACTATTATTCATTACTTATGAAAAATTATTTAGATCCAAGAGTTGAAATTTCATATGATATTTTAGGTATAAAATTAAAATCAATTTGGGGGAAATATCATCAGTACTTACATAGAATGAGTATTGATGCAGGCGATTTTAATCCTATGCGTACCAGCTATTATTGGATGCTGGCTTATGATCAGTTAAAACCGGAATCAGCAAGCCATTTATTATTAGCTGCCACATATAATATCGGAGAATATGAATTCAGCCTCAATTATTTTAATAAAGAATATCAAAATCTGGTTAAGTTAATTCCAGGCGTAAAATTCACCGGAATTGAGAAATACTCAAATTACATACAAATTGATAACGGTAAGGGTCTTTCCAGGGGCATTGAATTTTTGATAAAAAAGAATTCCGGATTTTTAACAGGGTGGATTTCATATCAACTGGGCTATGCAAAATATAAATTTAACTTAATTAATCAACAGCAATGGTATGATGCTTATTATAATCGCAAACATGAACTTAATATTGTTGCTTTGTTCAAAAAAAGATCATGGCAATTTTCATTATTAAACATACTTGCCACAGGAACCCCATACAGCACAGCAGATCATACTGTATTCAGCATACCTATTGAATATGATTTTTATAGCTACACAGATCCTACAAATATCTATAATAATCAACAACCCCTTTACCTGAGATCCGATATAAAATTTACTTATAATTTATTTATCAAATCAAAACTGACTATTAAAACAGGATTTACGTTATTTAATATATTCAATCATAAGAATGTTATCGACCAATATTATGCCAATCTGGACAATTATAATAACAACCATAAATCAAATATTACAGAATTGGACCGTACATTATTTTTATTTTGTAATTTTTTATTCAGGTAAAGAGCATGGCAAAAATATGTTATAAATATTTATTCCAATTTCTTATGACGACCTTTTTAGGTTTATATGGGTGTACAGAAAAAAGTATCACAATGCCTGAAGATGTCAATAAAATTGAATACACAATTAATGATGATTTCGAAAAATACTTTTTAGGTGAAATACATTTCATAGATGAAATGAATGGCTGGATAAACTGTATGAGAGGGGCTGGTTTATTGAAAACTTCCGACGGCGGTAACAGTTGGAAGTATGTATATTTTGATTCAAGAACAGGTCCTTCGGCATTTACTTTTATAAATATCAATGAAGGTTGGTTCATTCGTTCATTAAAGGGAGAAAAAATATTTGTTTTACATACCACTGATGCAGGAAAAACATGGAATGAATTGTATTTTTTTAACAATGAACCTAGTAGTCCTTCTTACGTGTCTGTTGATTTTATCAATGATTCTATTGGCTGGATAACGATGAGTAATGGTTTTACATCGACGCTCAAAATATTTAAAACAATTAATGGTGGGATGGATTGGTTTTTGCAAAAAGCTAATTCGAAGGAAACATATTTCCCATATAGTGATTTTATTAATGAAAATACCGGATGGATTTGTGCAAACACTGATATCTATAAAACAACAGATGGAGGTGGTACCTGGATAAGTCAGAAAGAGAATATACCAAGCGTGCTAGAA
>JARRPN010000271.1:0-3840 GCA_037382875.1 Calditrichaceae bacterium
ATTAAATTTTGTTTTATATAAGAATTTGTAAAAACTGAAATAAAATATTGCAATCAGTTAATCTGTTGTTTACAATATTAGTTCTTGTATGAAACATTTCGATTTCAGTAAAGTATTATGTATTAAAAATATTTAAGAGCATATAATTAATAAAAGGAGAATATTATGGCTTCAAATGGAGATATGTTTAAAGGATTTGTTCTTGGTGGACTTATCGGTGTTGCAGTTGGTGTTTTATTTGCGCCAAAAAGCGGTAAAGATTTTCGTGATGATCTAAAGGAAGAAAGTGACGATCTGATTGGTAAAGCAAAAAGTGAATTAGATAAATTAAAAACAGATTTATCAGATTTACGTGATAAAGTATCGGATACCATCGATCGTGGTAAGAACATTTTCGAACAGGCTGATACGGCGGAAGAAAAAGATTTTGAGAATGAATTAAACTCGATGGATGAGGAAGAAGAGAAAACGGAAAAGAAAAAAACCACATCCAGAAAAACAAGCACGGCCAAAAATAAGGCATAATTTTATTTAAACGATAAATCATTAAAAGCCGTTAGGCTTGTAAAGGATTGGAGACCAGAATGCTTTGGGAATTTGCTTTTGTATTTTTTCTTGTTGCGCTTACGGTCTTGGTTTTTTTAACCATACCCAGTGTTTTGGAATTAAGAACTACATTAAAAAGGGTTAATAAAACACTTGGCATTTTAAACGAAGATTTACCCGATATTCTTAAAAATGTTAAAGATGTAACCGATACGGTTAACTCTGCAACAGATAAACTGGATGCTGCCGTTAAGAATGTGGTTGAAATTGAGCAGCTGGTAAGCAAGGAAATAAAACAGCCTTTACAGAGTATTGCTCAGACTATTTCAACTATTCTTCAGATTGTGAATAAATTTTTCCATTGGAAAGCATCTAAGAAATAATAAAAAAGGCGTAATTCAAAAAGAGTTACGCCTTTTTTTAGCCACAAAAGGCACAAAAATATTTTTTATTAAATCTATCCAATTATATCATCTTCGTGATCTTAGTGACTTTGTGTGAGAATCTATTTTATGAGGATTTCCTTATTCCAGCTGTATTTATCTTCCAGTTTACCTAATTGAATTGATGTCAATGTATCATATAACTTTTGTGATACCGGGCCAACTTCATCATTTTTAGAATAAGTAACCGTTTTATCATGATAGGTTATACTCTTAACTGGTGTAATTACTGCAGCTGTGCCGCAGCAGCCAGCTTCAGTAAAGGTATGAATTTCTTCAATATCCACAGGGCGTTTCTCAACCTTTAATCCTAAATCATGTTCTGCCAGATGCATCAGGCTCATATTGGTGATACTTGGCAGGATAGAATTAGAGTCCGGTGTTACATATTTATTGTCTTTGGTAATTCCGAAAAAGTTGGCTGGACCGGATTCGTCTATATATTTTTTATGTCGGGCATCCAAATACAACGCTTCTGCATATCCTTGGTCTTTGGCTTTTTTTGATACGCGTAAACCAGCGGCATAATTACCGCCGACTTTTACATCGCCCACACCGTCCGGAGCAGCACGATCCATTGATTCCTCAACAATCAAAGGAATTGGTTTTAAACCGGTTTTAAAATAAGGACCTACGGGTGTTACAAAAATTAAGAATGTATATTCGGTAGAGGGCTTAACACCAATAATAGCAGATGTACCAATCAATAATGGCCTGATATAAAGCGCAGCACCATGCCCGTAAGGTGGAATGAATCGTTTATTGTGTTTGACTACCCGGAAAATCGCCTCGATAAATTTATCTTCAGGGAATGGAGCCATTAGAATTTTCTCAGCAGTACGATGCATACGTTTGGCATTTTCATCAGCACGAAAGATGGATATTTTTCCATTTTCCTGCTCAAATACTTTGATACCTTCGAAGCATTCCTGGCCATAATGTAAACACGTAGCTGATATGCTGAGATTAATTGAATCTTCTTCCACAATTTGACCATCATCCCATTTACCATCTTTAAAATTAAAGCGGATATGACCATCTGTTTTTTTATAGTCAAAAGCTAAATTGCCCCAATCCAGATTTGCCCTTTCCATGATTCAACTCCTAAAAATAAAATGGAAGAAAATATTTTTAACACTCAAACAATTGAGTGGAATAATTCATTACAAAGTAAAATTTTAGAGGCAATATTACAAGTATTTTTTATAACTTTTTAAAATATTTCGGATGCGCCAATGCCAGATTGGTTGTTAACAACTAATTGACCATTTTTAACTTCTGTTCCAGTGAACGGGTCATTGTCAATTAATAAATTACCGTCCAGATCCAGCCAGTCAGCCAGGGGGGCTAAGTGGGCAGCAGCAGAAATGGCTAACGAACTTTCAATCATGCAGCCCAGCATAATTTTTAAATTCGATTTTTTAGCAAGCTCTATCATTTTCATTGCTTCCTGGATGCCACCGGATTTCATTAACTTAATATTGATACCACCATAAGCATGAGCAATTGCCGGAATCTCTTCACTAGTCTTTACAGCTTCATCCGCAATGATCGGTAGATTAGTTCTTTCCTTAAGCCAATTTATTTCTTCAATCATTTCAGCAGGCATCGGTTGCTCAATAAATTCAACATTTAACTTTTCGAGCCATTGAATTTTTTCCAGGGCTTCTTCTTTACTTTTCCATCCTTCATTGGCATCAATACGAATAGGTTTATTCGTTAATTTCCGGATCGTTTCAATAATCAGTTCATCGCCTTTAATACCCAATTTAATTTTTAAAATGGGGAAATCTTCTGCCTCCAGTATTTTTTGTTTAATAATATCCGGTGAGTCAATTCCAATTGAAAATGAAGTTGGTGGTGTTTGAGAAAACTCTACTCCTAAGAATTTATACAATGGAAGATTTTTTACTTTACTGTTCCAATCCAGTAATGCCATATCCAGTGCAGCTTTGGCACAGCTTTGATTAACTATTCGCTTGTCAAGAACGATCTTAATATTTTTATAGTCAAACCAATCATGATCTTCAAAAATATCCTTAGCCTTTTGAATTTCTTTTATTATCAATTCTGCTGATTCACCGTAACGTACGTTGGGAGCTGCCTCCCCAAAACCGGTAACACCATTTTTTTCTAATGTTACAAATACATTGTCCTTGAACTCGCTGGAATTACGTGAAATCGTCCAGGCGTGTTTTAAATTTAAGCGTCTGATTTTAATATTAATCATAAAAATTCCGGATTATGACTAATTTACATTATCTTACAAAAAAAGAAATAATGAAATATCATGAAAATGAAAAACTGTATTCTCATCATTCCACATTTCCAATTTTGCAGTTTAAAATAATCGCGGTTCAGTTAATTATTTGTGCCAGAGATCAGAATATCTGCAGTACTATTTTAGTTGTACTTCAATCTCAAAGCCTTTAAATTCAGATCGAATTATGAGTAAAAACAAAATTATTATACCAGAATTATTAGCTCCGGCTGGTACCTTTGAAAAAATGGAATATGCATTTGCCTATGGTGCGGATGCGGTATATGCCGGTGTGCCTAAATTTTCCCTGCGCGTACGTGAAAATGATTTTGACTTAAATAAATTGAACGAGGCTATCACATATGCGCATAATCTTGGCAAAAAGATCTATTTAACCATGAATATTTTTCCGCATAATCGAAAGGCAGATTCCTTTATAAAAGTGCTGGCAAAAGTGGCAGATATGAAACCGGATGGATTGATTATGGCTGATCCTGGAATGATTATGCAAGCCCGGGAAAAATATCCTGATCTGGTGATTCATCTTTCAACGCAGGCGAATACTATCAACTGGCAGAGTGTAAAATTCTG
>JARRPN010000272.1:0-11367 GCA_037382875.1 Calditrichaceae bacterium
CTGATCTAATCCAAAACGTTTACAGATTTCAAAGGTATAACTACTACCCGGAATACCAGTTTCAAGTCTAAACAATGGTTTAAGATGTTTCATATCAAATTGCATGGCTGCATTTTCTACGCCTTCTGTCTCCGATGCAAAACTTTTAAGCTGATTTTGATGTGTACTTACAATGGAGACAACGCCATCTTGATTGAGGCGTTCCAGAATTGAAATGGATAATGCCGCTCCACCTTCAGGATCAGTCCCCCTACCAATTTCATCAATTAAAACCAGACTCTGCTCATTCAAATGCTCGATCACTTCATTCAATCCACGGATATGCGATGAAAAAGTACTCAAATCATCCTCGATGGATTGCTCATCACCAATCACAGCAAAAATTTGGCTACAAATAGGCATTGCAGTGCCAATGTTTACTGGAATATGAAATCCGCTTTGAAATAATAACTGCAGCAATCCGATTGTTTTTATAGCAACCGTTTTTCCTCCAGCATTGGGTCCCGAAATAATTAATTCTCTAAATTCTTTCCCTATTTCTACATCGAGCGGTACGATATCATCTGCATGTTTCTGTAATAGGATGGGATGCCGAGCTTTTTTGATATCCCAATAAAATTCCTTACTGATTTCCGGCTGAGCACAATCAATTTCATTAGCATATCGGGCTTTTGCCTGTAACACATCCAGTTCATTCATTATATTAAAATTATGAATTAATTGACTTCCAACTTCCCGTATCGATTTACTTATTCGCTTAAGAATATTTATAATTTCTTTATGCTCAGCTGACAGTAATCTTTGCATTTGATTGTTTAAATCCACAACGGCCATCGGTTCCACAAAATAGGTCGCACCGGTTCCGGATTGCCCATGAACAATTCCCGGAATTTTATTTACAGAAAATTCTCGGACGGGAAGCACCAGCCGACCATCACGTAACGTAATATAATCTTCTTGTAAATGCTCTGATTTATTTCTTTTGATTCGATCGAGTTGCTTATGTACATCTTTATCGATTACAGCAATATCTTTTCGGATAGCTTTTAATTCTTTACTTGCATTATCAAATATACGCCCGGATGGTTCGATGGTAAATTTTAAAACATTTAACAATTGTTTTACAGGTTCTATTTTTGAAGTAACTTCCTGTAGATTAGGATATTTGTCCTGCATTTTTTTATGAAATTCATCTATCTCTGCTAAAAGACTTAAGAAATTTTCAATTTTTTGCAGATCTTTGACATCAAGATAGCTTTCTGCTGGTTCAATTTTTTTCAGCAATACCCGGATATCATCATAACTCCAAATAGGGAAACCGCCATCAAAAGCATAAACACCACGCATATCATGCACCTTTTGGAGAATTTTATTTAACAAAGATTTATCCAAAATAGGCGATGCATCACTCAATCTTTGATTACCGCTTTCCGAGACACAACGCTTTGCGATAGTGTGAACAACTTTGTCGTATTCTAAAACACTTTTATATTTATCAAATCCAAACATATTAATTTTTATTTAAAATGGTTTTATCAATTCTTTTGCAGTCGAATCTGCATTATTAATGGTTTGCATCATTTTATTATGCAATGATTCACTGCCTGGAAATATGGCTGTTACAACTGCATGTACGGCTGGAGCAAAATTTCTAACAAAATCAAATGAAATACTTTCTTCTTTACCCATTGTATTAAAAAACTGTTCTGAAAACGGAACGAACTCAATCAAAATAATTAATATACTTAAAATGAGTGTGATTTTAATAAATGCAAAAAGTCCGCCGGCAATTTTATTAACCGGTTGTAAAAAGGTAACTTTCGCAAATCTATTCAACATATTACTAATTAACCGAATTATAATATTTACCACTAAAAAAAGGGCAATGAAAACTATAATTCGGGCTGCAAACTCCGGCAAATCGGGAAACATACCCATTAATAATTTTACACCATCATTTAAAAATGTAAAGGTAATTATAAATCCAAGGATGATCGCGATTAAAATTGCCAACTCGGAAATCAGACCACGAAAAACACCGCGAATAGTAACAATAGAAATAATAATAATAAAGAAAAAGTCGAGGTAATTCATTTCTAAATTTGGGAGAGCTGATCCCGTACGATAGATTGAATTAACTGACCATCTGCTTTGCCTTTTAATTCTTTCATCGCCGCACCCATCACTTTACCCAAATCTTTTATAGAAGTCGCATTGGTTTGTTGAATTATTCTTGAAATAATTTCTTTTATTTCATCCCCGGATATCTGTTTTGGAAGGTATTTTTGAATAAGCTTTAATTCAGCTTCTTCCTTGGCCGCCAGATCTTCACGATTATTTTGTCTATAAATCTCACTGGATTCCTTACGCTTTTTTGCTGCATTCAATAAAACGCCAATGACATCTTCTTCTGTCATTTCGCGTTTAACGCGTAATTTTATCCGCTCATCTTTTATTTGTGCCATTATCGTTCGATAGGCGGCAACGGTTTCTTTTTCACACCTGCTTTAAGAGCAGTCTTTAAATCTTCGTTGATTTGCTGCTCAATTGACATATTGTATTTCCAGGAATCTTATCTATTTAATTCTGCCATTAACTTACGCATTTTTCTACGCGCCTGGTTAATGCGTCTTTTTCTTTGTTCGCTTGGTTTTTCGTAATGTTGATGCCTTTTAATATCAGCCATCAAACCTGATTTCTCACATGCTTTGGTAAATCGCTTGAATGCTTTTTCGAATGGTTCATTGTCACGAATCTTAATGGTAATCATAGATTGCCTTTCATTCCTTTCAGTTAGTATAACTTTAATTAATTTGAATATTTATCAGGATTATCAATAATATCTATCTCATATTCTGCAGCCTGTTTCCACGAGCTGTTTTTTGCCGCCTGTACAAAGTATTTTCGAGCTGTTGTATTTTGCCCCATACTTTGATAGATTTTACCAATATTAAAATTGGCCCCGCCCTTTTTGATAGAACTTCGAGTCATTTTTATAGCATTATTAAAAGCACTTATTGCCTGGTTATACTTTTTCTCTGCCATAAGAACCTCACCTAAGTAGTAATAATAGCTGCCTTTTGAAGTTCTTCTTCTTTCCGTATCAATGGCACTTTGCAGAGCTGCCTCGGCTTCCTCATAACGCCGTAGTTCCTTTAAGGTCAATCCTTTAACACTAAATGCAAGGGAATACTGGGGTTCAGCCTGAGTAGCCTTTTCTAACAGAGGTAAAGCAGCTGAATACTTTTTCTGATCAAAATATATTTTTCCTAAACCAAAATTACCTCTGGCAGAATTTGGCTCGAATGCTAGTACGGCTTTAAATGTGTTTATAGCATCAGTTTTACGATCCATTTCGGATTGTAAATTCGCCAATGCGACATAAGCTGTTTCAAATTTACTATTCTTGCTAATAGCTGCTTTAAACTGTGCCTCAGCATTATTATAATCGCTCACTTTTTTATAACAGAGAGCCAGCATATAATGAGCTTGAGGAAAATTATCATCAGCAGCAATAGCTTTCTTAAATTCCTCTATGGCATCTCTGAATTTTTCTTTACGTGCTAGTTCCAGACCTTCGTTATATGGTTGCGCTGCCTCTGCTTTGCGTGCTTCTTCCTGCGCCATGACTAATTCCAGAGCTAAAAATATTATGACGGACAAGATCAATATTTTTTTCACCTTAAAACCTCCACTTGCATCTTCATTCTAAATATCAAACTATTAATATAGTAATTTTCATATAGCTGATCAAGTGAGATTAACTATATATTTTTATACTTTTTTCAGATTATTCCAGTTCCTGCATCTTCTTTTTTATGGCATCCTCTATCTCGAACATAGCATCAGGAATATTAACGTAGTTTGTTGTTTTAACTTCCATAGAATTTACAAATTTTTCCAGTTCTTTCAGCACTAAAGTAATTTTTTTCGTCTCACTTTCGCATATAGTAACTATTTTATCAAATCGAAGCGCATCATAGCCCGTCTGATCACACAATTGAGCATAACCGGAAATGGTTGAAGTAGAATTATTTATATAATGTGCCAGTGTAGTTAGCACTTGATGTAAAGTTTCTATTTTAGTATTTAATTCCTCCTTTTCCTTCTTTTCCTGTTCCAGAATTTTCATATTTTTATATTCCTCAAGAACACGGTTTACAATTCTAGGTAAAAGAGCAATATTCTGAGGCGATTTAATTACAAAATCAGATGCCCCTCCCTTTAATATATTAACTGCTGTTTTCACTTGTTCATCACCTGTAATGATGATAACAGGAACATCCGTCTTTTCTTTAATATAGGAGAGAAGTTCATCGCCGTTTGCATCAGGAAGGGAGAAATCGAGCAATACAACATCTGCAAAATAGATATCATCTTCTGTTAATTTAGCTTTGGAATCAACAACCTTTATTTCACAATTCAATTCATCACTAAGGATATCTTCTTCCAGAAAAGCATGATCCTCATCATCTTCCAATATTAGAATACGAATTCGTTCATTGGCATCTACTTCAATCATTCAAAAATTCCTGCCTTTGTATCATCTAATTTATTTAAACTTATAAAAAATGTACTCCCTTCTCCAACTTCACTTTCCAACCATATTTTTCCATTAATGATTTCAATGAAGGTACGAACCAATTCTAATCCCAACCCACTATCGACATCCTCAACTGTATTAACAGCCTGATTAAAATCAGATGGATTAAACAGCTTTTTCTGTAATTCTTTTGACATGCCCGGCCCCGTATCTTTTATAGAAAAAACATAATTGGAATTATTATCCGAATATAATATATCAATTTTGTTGTTACCCTGTTTGGGGAAATATTTACAAGCGTTATCCAGCAAGTTTTGAAACACATGTTTTAGGATTATTCGATTTGAATATATAGGTGGCAATTTAGTTTTAATATTAATTTCAATATTTTTATCCTGGATATCAAAATGAAGATCTTCAATAATTGATAGAACGACTTCATTTATATCCACTTTTTCATACTTAAGTATTTGCTTCTGATTAGTTATATTTTTAAGAATATCAGCGCAACGGAGCTTTAAGATCATGACTGATAACTTTTATAAAATTACGCTGAGAAGTAATGGTTGCAGCCAGAATATTATTTATACTTTTAAGCTCTCTCTTACGATGTATCAAGCGTGATTTTAGCTGGAGTATTCCATTTTCATGAAGGATATTATCCTCACTGATGTTCAGATTATCAAGTTTTAAATGATCGGATTTTACCTTATTTTGAAATTTATAAAAATCCAGAATATAAAGAGCTATAAAAATGCATAATAAAATAAAGCTTATTGCAATGACTATAAAAGCAAAATTATAATATTCATTTTTATTTTCCAAAATCTCTCGTGCATTGATCCCTAAAAAAATCTCTTTGAATTCAAAATGGTATTTTAAAGGTGGAATAATTCTTATATTCACCAAATTTTGTCCATTTAATTCAATAATTTCGTTGAAACGAAGTGATGATATCTGCTCCACTGCAATGAACCCGGATGGAAAGATTACGGATGCATTCGAATCCGGAATAATAATATATATAATATCTGAATTATATTTTAAATACGATATAATTTGATCATTTGACAGCGTATTTGTATCCGATTTATCTGCAATTATTTCAGAAGTAATATTCAGATATTTTGCTATCGATCTTTTCTGTGACTGAATATCCTGCTCAGTTTTATATTGCGGATAATAAAATAATATCAAAGCGTCCAGAAAAAGAATAAGGATGAATAAGAAAATCATTATTCTTGTGCGAACAATAATATGATATAGATTTACAATTGTACTCATGTCTGAATAATTTAATAAACTCTATACAAAAACTATTTTGCCCGTTCTATATATTTTCCTTCTCGTGTATCAACACGAATCACTTCGCCTTCGTCTATAAAGGGAGGTACCTGAATTTTTAATCCTGTTTCCAGAACGGCCGGTTTATACGAAGAAGTTACAGTTGCTGTTTTTAAAGCTGGTTCAGTCTCGGTAATTTTCAATTCTACTACAGTAGGTAAATCAACGGTGATGGGTTCATTTTCATAAAAACTCACATCCACTTTTGTGTTTGGTAATAAATACTGAGGTGCATCACCTAAAAAATCCACATTCAAAGGATGCTGTTCAAAGTTTTCAGTATCCATGAAATAATAAAATGAACCATCTTCATATAGGTATTCCATTTGCCGACTTCTTAAATCAGCTTTTTCCACATTTTCGTCCGGACGGAATCTATTTTCAGCGTTGACTCCAGACTTTACATTTTTCATTTTTGTCTGTATAACAGCCTGGCCTTTACCCGGTGTAATATGGTTAACTTCCGTTAATGTATATAAATCATCATTATAGATAATTACATTACCTTTGCGTAACTGAATTGCCTTAAGCTTCATGCAACACTCCTTTTTCTTTAATCTTATTATATTTTTCTATGTTTAATTTAAATTTATATTTTTTCATTTTTTGATTCACTGTATTCTTATATTCTTTTGAATTAAATAAATCCTTTAAATCCTGATGCAATGGTACTATTTGTTTTCCTACTTGCCACTTAACGGGTTTATCAGAATTTAATTCCACCACCGTACCCCACTCGATTGCCCAGGCAATCTTATCCAACGAATATTTATTTAAATCTCTCATAATTGCCAGCATGCGCGCCTGATATTCCGGATTTAAATAATAAAATATTCTAGAATACAAAGAGGCATTATGATAGTGATCTGGTGTGTTAACTAATCCACAAAGATTTAAGCGCCAGGACATAATCATTAATAATTCCACTGCTTTTGAAGCTATCCCCAGGCCGGGATGTTGTTGTCCCGGTAATTGCGGCCTTCCTTCAGTGAATTCAGTATACGGATTTTGTAAACACATCCATTCAATAGCAATGGTCTCATATGAATTACCATTGTATTTTGTATCAAACGGCATATCAATAATCACATTGTATTTTTTCAGGACCAGCTCCATTAACATGTTTTGTGGTGATTTCTTTTTATGAAAGACGATCAATTTATGCACATAAGGATCGCTGGTATTCATCTCATATACCAGATTTGTAAATCCTTTTTCCTGAAGTTTCTTTAGCACATCATACTTTTCAAAAGCTAACTTAATTCCTTCAAGCGAATAGTATCCAAGAAAAAGATTGTGGCCCCGTTTACCAATATTGATATTAAACAGATCTTTTTCGGAAATAATATCGCCATTATCTTCCTGTTTCTGCAGCTGAACACTGGTTAAACGTTTGGCTATTTGCCAATATTTTTTTGGAATATTCATATTTTCATAAACTATATTTTATTGGATAAACAATATGATATAAAATCATAATATATTTCCCAACTATCCGGACCATAACCTCCTCCGGCAAGTACAACTAAAGGTATATTTTTCTCAAACACTCTACGATATACATATAGATTCCTTTCCAGCATGCCTTCCCGGCTGATATTCATATCACCGATGGTATCTTTTTCGTAGGGATCTGAACCCGCGATATAATAAACTATATCTGGTTTAAATCCATTGAAAGACTCTTCCAGCTCTTTTTTTAATACAGATATATATTCCTTATCGCTGCAATTATCAGGTAACAAAATATCTTTATTATAAGGGCGTTCAATTTCAACCCATTCATCACCATGCATAGAAAATGTATATACGTTTGGATCATCTTTAAAATAAAGTAGATTACCATTACCCTGATGAAAATCCAAATCAACAATCATAAATTTTTGAGCACGTTTCAATTTACGAAATTTCTCGATGGCGATGGCTACATCATTGATCAGGCAAAATCCTTCGCCTTTATCCGGATGAGCATGATGGAATCCACCGCCTAAATTAAAACATGGGATATTCCATTTAAGCGCATATGCTGTTGCCATTAATGTACCACCAACGACAGCCCGATAATATTCCATTACAGAATCGAAAATCATAAAACTCAGATCTAATTTTAATATTTCACTTATATACTGATTATCGCCTAACTTTTTCAGATAGCTATCCTTATGTACCAGTCGTAACTCATCATAGCTGCACAAATCTGGTCTCAACAAGTTTTTAGGTTTTAGAATTTTCTCTTTGATTAATTTATCTTTGATGTTTTTATACTTCATCAAATTTAGAAGATTATCACATCCGATGCAGGGAACCGAAAACACATAATCGGATGAGAATAATACCTTAACATATTCGGACCTCAAAAAGCTTTTCAACATTAAATTTCTCCCGCCCAACTGGTACGGAGTACTTCAATTACTTTTTGTCTGCTCGTCGTCTGATGAAAAATCCGCATCAATTTTACGTAGGCCGCTTCAATAGTCATTTTGTCCAAACTAATAGCACCCAAATCTTTTGCCTCTTTTCCACTCTCATAAAGATCCAGATTAACACTGCCATGTCGTGAATGGCTTCCTATAAAAATCATTATGTTTTTATCCCGGGCATTTTTTAAAAAATCCATCCAGTTTGGTAAGATTGTCGGTAAGTGTCCTGCACCAAATCCTCTTAAAATAATGCCGTTGATCTCAGAATCCAGAACAGGTAAATAATTATCTAAATTTAGCGAAGGATAAATACTCAATACCGACAGATTGTTCGAGAATCCTTTCTCATAAAAATAAGCCTCTTTTGGATTAAGAACATATTCATAGTTAATCTGTATATTGATTCCAATTTCACCAATTAAAGGATAATTTGGAGAATCAAAGGCGCGCAGAGAAAACGAAAGTGCAGACGCTGAATATACCATCGTGTCCGTACCATGAATAACCACAAAGCCTTCATAATTATCAATATTGTTATGAATTAGATCAGATAAAATTTCCCATTCCCTAAAACCAATATTTGAACTATCCAGATTAAATGGAATAACAACATCGATTTCTGCTAAATTTTGTATTTCAGGAATATATTGCAGGATTTGATTCTGAATATTACCTGGTGCCAGTTGCTCATCAGGTTCAATCGGAGTCATACCAAAAGTGCCGCCGGTGTGAATAATTAAAATCTTCTTCATAATTGATCATAAATATATTTTTTTCGTGCGAAGAATCACATACTCTTAACAAAGATAGGATTATTTTATTTCAAACACCAAAAAATAAAAATGAGGAAATTTTCGGGTTTCAATTTTATTATCATTGCTCGAAAACTTCCTCGACGATAAAAAAGCCATCCCCATAAATGAGGATGGCTTTATTTTTTAACTACATTTAATCATTATTTAGCAGTATTGATCGCTTCCTGAGCTGCAGCCAATCTTGCTATAGGTACACGATAAGGCGAACATGAAACATAGTTCATGCCAACCCGATGGCAGAATCCAACTGATCTTGGATCACCACCATGTTCACCGCAGATACCAATTTTTAGATCCGGTTTGGTTGAACGACCTTTTTTAACGGCAATCTCAACCAACTGACCAACACCAGTCTGATCTAAGGTCTGGAAAGGATCATCCGGCAAAATACCTTTCTGATCATATTCAGCCAGGAACTTACCAGCATCATCACGACTATAACCAAAAGCCATCTGAGTAAGATCGTTAGTACCAAACGAGAAGAACTGAGCTTCTTCAGCAACTTCATCTGCTGTTAAAGCGGCACGTGGAATTTCAATCATTGTACCAACCAGATAATCTACTTCAATGCCCGTTTCTTCCTGTACTTTTGTTGCAGTATCAACAACTACTTTTTTCTGATTTGCTAATTCCGCTTTGGTACCAATCAATGGAATCATAATTTCCGGAAGTACCTTTACACCTTCTTTTTTCAGTTTGCAGGCAGCTTCAATGATCGCGCGGGCTTGCATTTCTGTAATTTCCGGATAGGTAATTCCCAAACGACAGCCACGATGTCCAAGCATTGGATTAAATTCATGCAATGAATCAACTTTGGCTTTTACTTCTTCTACAGAGATACCCATCTGATCAGCCATTTCTTTTTGATTTTCTTCTTCATGAGGTAAGAATTCATGCAGAGGCGGATCTAATGTACGTATGGTTACAGGCAGATCATGCATAGCTTTAAAAATACCATAGAAATCATCACGTTGATAAGGCAACAATTTATCCAGAGCTTTCCGACGGCCAGCTTCATCATTTGCCAGAATCATTTCACGTACAGCAATAATACGATCACCTTCAAAGAACATATGTTCTGTACGGCAAAGGCCGATACCCTGAGCACCAAAATTACGTGCAACTTCACTATCATGCGGTGTATCAGCATTTGTGCGAACCTGCAATTTACGAAATTCATCTGCCCATGCCATTAAGGTACCAAAATTACCGGACAATTCAGGATCGATTGTTGGCACTTTACCTTCAATTACAGAACCTTTACTACCATCAAGAGAAATCCAGTCACCCTCTTTATAGATCTTATCGCCAACAGTCATAGTTTTCTCTTTGTAAGATAATTTAATTGCACCACAACCAGCTACACAGCATGTACCCATACCCCTTGCAACAACCGCCGCATGCGAGGTCATACCACCACGTGAAGTCAGGATACCTTTGGCAACATTCATACCGCCGATATCTTCGGGAGATGTTTCAATACGTACTAAAAGTACATCCTCGCCTTTGGCAGCCCATTCTTCAGCATCATCGGCATGGAATACAATACGTCCTGTTGCAGCGCCCGGAGAAGCCGGTAAGCCATTAGCAATAACGTTAATCTTTGCTTTTGGATCAAACATCGGATGTAATAACTGATCTAATTGTTGAGGTTCCGCACGCATAACCGCCGTCTTTTTATCAATTAATCCTTCTTCGACCATTTCAACAGCAATTTTTACTGCAGCAGCAGCCGTACGTTTACCATTACGTGTCTGTAACATCCACAGACGGCCTTTTTGAATGGTAAATTCAATATCCTGCATATATTTGTAATGGTCTTCTAATTTTTTATAAATTGCTTCTAAATCTTTATAAGCTTCCGACATAACTCACCCTGTGCATTAACCAGATATTCACCATAGAAAATTTTATTACCGGTAGCCGGATCACGTGTAAAAGCAACGCCTGTTGCACAATCATCACCCATATTACCAAAAACCATAGCCTGTACGTTTACAGCTGTACCCCAGTCAGCCGGGATATTGTTTAGTTTACGATATTTTAGTGCTCTTGGATTATTCCAGGATCCGAATACAGCGCTGATTGCACCCCAGAGTTGTTCCCATGGATCGGTTGGAAATTCCTGATTGGTACGTTTCTTAATTTCTGCTTTAAACTGGCTGACAAGTTCTTTAAGATCATCTGCAGTAAGTTCAGTATCCAGCTCAACACCTTTCTTTTCTTTCATTGCATCAATGATAAC
>JARRPN010000273.1:0-6256 GCA_037382875.1 Calditrichaceae bacterium
CCTTTCGATACTCATGAGCCATTTAAAATGCGCTGCATTTGAATTGCCCTTTAAAACCGATGAAACCTTCACAAAAGATGTAACACAACACCTTTTGGATTTTCTGGAAGATGAAAATATCCTGCGTAAAACCGATGATAAATACTTCTGGATGCGCGATATTTATCCCGCAGATGAAATTTCTTTGCGCAATACCGGGCCTGAAAATGTGGTGATTATTGATACCAGTAACGCCAATAATGTTATTGGTGAGATAGATCAGTTTTCAGCGCCTGAAATGGTACATGATGATGCTATTTATATCCATGCCGGACTGCAATACCATGTGGATAAGCTGGAATGGGAAGAGAAGAAAGCCTATGTACATAAGGTTAATTCAGCACAGTATACCGATGCTATAACCAAAACCGCTCTGAAAGTACTGGATATTTTGCAGGAAAGTGAAGAAGGGAAATACGGTTATAACAAATTTTACGGCGAAGTAGCGGTTAACCGGGTAACAACCGGATATAAAAAGATCAAATTTCACACCCATGAAAATTTAGGTTTGGGCAAAGTATATCTACCAGAACAGGAAATGCAGACCAATGCACTCTGGTGGGAATTTCCCGATGAACTTTTTAATGATCCTTTCTTTAAAGAATCAATTATTGGGGAAGGATTGAATGGTCTAGCCTATACTCTAAGAAACCTGATTCCATTGTATATCATGTGTGACATAACCGATATATCAGTCGTACCAATGGTACGTGCACCCTTCAGTAAACTGCCCACGATTTATGTGTATGATAAATATCAGGGCGGCATCGGATTAACTAAAAAGCTCTTCTCGATTGATCGCATGGCTCTGAAGGCTGTATATGATCATCTTAAAAGCTGTTCGTGCAAGGATGGATGTCCTTCCTGCAGCGGTCCGACCATGGAAGCCGGTGAACATGGTAAGTCCAGTGCACTGAAGATACTTGAATTGATTGATTTGGATGTGTAACTCAAAATGAAATTAAGTGAGCCTTACACTTATACTATTTAGATAATACATATCATTAGCGGGAATAGATAACCTCGCAGCGGTTGCGGCCATTATCTTTGGCGCGATATAACGCCTTGTCGGCCGTATCAATCACATCCTGTACATCTTTTTTTGATAGCGATTTATGGGCAATACCGATACTGATAGTCACATTTACGGTCTTTTTATTACTCCGCGTATTCTTTCTGTTTTTCTTTGTTTTAAATTGTCTGACTTCCTCAGAACTGCGTAAATAGAAATCACTGGATGCCAGGTTAGCCCGCATTTGATCAAGAATATTTAAAACGTACTTTATCTCAATCCCTCTGTATATGACTGAAAATTCCTCACCGCCGTATCTGAATGATGCGCCTCCTGCTCCCTCTGTAATATGTTTGGCAACATAGCGGAGAACATTATCACCTTCCAGGTGACCATAATTATCATTAAATTTCTTAAAATGGTCAACATCGATCATGGCAATAACATACTTCTTACCCAATTTTTTTAAATATTCATCAAATGCCCTGCGGTTCGGGATGCCTGTCAGTTCATCAATATAAACTTTTTCCCAATACATCTGGTATAATGCATACAGAAATACAAATCCCATAACTGAAAAAGAAAACGCACTCAAGATATTCGTTTCAACATCCATTGGTTTACGTCCTGCAGCAAAATTAAATGAGAATATTAGCGGTAACATATTAACGTAAATCGCCTGTTTAAATTTTTGAATGGATTTGTCTTTTTGCCAAATAAAAAACGTTACCCAAAAAAAGACTAAAAAGATGGTCAGATCAGCGCAATTCTTGTCGACAGCCAGACGGATCCCATAACGGGTGCAGCCACAATCAATAAACGCAAAGCTCCGGACCATCCCAATATATATCTTTCCTTAATCATGTATAATAAGATTAAAACCACAGGCGTGGAAAGTGATAAAAACCTAACCAGTTGTCCTTCATGAAACCTTAAATCAACTCCTGATATATTGTAATTATTTATTAAAAAGTATAAACAGGCCCAAAATAGGGAAGTGAAGAAAATACGTGACTGGTTTAATTTTAATCCCAGGAAGGCAGTAAATCCATAAAAGACATAAGGTGCAATAAATACAATCTCATAAGCCAAAGGTCTTCTGCCATAGGAAGGTAAAAGTGGCCTAAACTCATAATAAAGCAATGGTGAAAATGCTATCAGAACAGCAATGGCAATTTTTATTTTATTTTTATCCATAAAGAGCTATCGGGCCTTAAAAGCATTTAAATGAGTTTTTTGCCAGAAAATAATGCTTAGAATTTAGAAATTAATCAATCTAAATACAATTAGAATCCTATATGTATTAGTCTTTAGTTATTAGGTATCGTTTTCTTTGTTAATATTAGAAATTCTGCTTATTTTAATTCCAACATTATATTATACAAATTTATGCAATTATGAATAAATAGGTTGATAAAAAATAACTGTTTAAAAATACTTATATGTAATGGATATAAAAGATAAACTTGCTTACTATAAATCAAATACTCATCGGGTTGAAAATAAGTCTCAAGCCGACATTCCACCTTCTTTAAAAGCATTGGCTGAGGAATTTAAGGGTGAAATCTGCCAGCCAACAGCGCCCTACTTAAAAATTACCAGGACAACAGAAATTAATCCTGCATTTATTTCAAATAGTGATCAGCCTTTTAAAATAAATCTTACTTTTTTAGATCGGAATTCTCAGAACACAACCTTTCAACTGGATGAATGTGTATTCTTTGATCTGGAAACAACGGGTTTAATGGGCGGTACCGGTACATTTGCTTTCCTGCTGGGATTTGCTACCGTGATGGATAATCAAATTCAGGTAAATCAGTATTTTTTGCCTGATTTTGGCCGGGAATACTATTTATTTAAAGAGCTCAATGAATATATTCAATCTTATAATAATCTAATCTCGTACAACGGTAAATCTTATGATTTTCCATTATTAAAATCACGTTACATTATGAATCATATTGAACCGGTTTTCGGTGAAATGGTCCATCATGATCTATTGCATTTTGCCCGACGAGTATGGAAGGATGCTTTGCCGGCCTGCGATCTGATATCAATTGAAGAAAATGTGCTTGACAGATACCGTAATGGCGATATCCCCGGCTGGATGATTCCGCAATCTTATTTTAATTTTCTTAACACTGGCGTTATTCATGAGATTGTTCGTATTATCGAACATAATTACTTGGATCTTGTTTCTCTTGCCGAATTAACGCTTGTTCTGGATCGGATTTCTAATCATCCGGAAAATGAAGATAATATACTGGTGTTAAATAGCTTAGCCAACCTTACTTATCAAGAGGATGATATTCAGCTATATGATAAAATATGTACTTCAATAGAAAACATTTCCGGTCGTATCAGCCCGTCTTTATTGATGGATAAAAGCTTAATGCATAAACGAAAAAATGACTGGCAAACAGCGGCACAAATCTGGGAGAAGCTAATTGAATCCGCTGATTTTAGCTTTCACGCACTGGAAGAATTAGCCAAATATTATGAACATAAAGAAAAGGACTTCAAGGCTGCACTTGAATATACATCACGAGCTGTTAAGGCTTTAGAGTTGCTCAATCAGTTAGACAGTTATCATCCATCCTATGAGGAATTTAATGAGAAATTCAATCATCGGTTTAAACGATTGAAGTCAAAATTGTCTTGATTGTATTATTTACCCTGCCTATATTTATCTTCACGTTTGAAACCTGCCCTAAAAAAGATTTAATGGAGGATATATGAAGTTTAAAAATCTTGGTGATATGTTTTTCTCAAAACGAAAAACTTATTCGGATAAAACTGCCTATATGTATAAAAAAGAGGGAACATGGCAGGAAGTAACTTTTAAAGAAGCGGTAGACAAGGTTGAAAAAATCAGCGCCGGATTCGCTTCATTGGGTATAAAAAAAGGTGATGCCATAGCCATTGTTTCACAAAATCGTTTGGAATGGGCCCAAACAGATTATGCAGCGGTATCACTTGGCGCTTTACTGGTTCCTATATATCCTTCGTTATTACCTGATCAGATAAAATATATTTTAAATGATTCCGAAGCTAAAATAGCAATCGTTGAAGACCAATCCCAATTGCAAAAAGTAGAATCCGTAAAATCAGAATTAACGCACACCAAACATTTTTTTATTTTGGATTCCGAGGGAAAAGAACTTCCGGCAGAGTGGAAGAAATATGAATCTTTGGTGGAAAAGGGTGAAACGGTTCTAAAAAACGATTCAGATTTTGTAATAAAGCAGATTGATAAGGTGGCTTCGGATGACTGGGCTACAATTATTTATACTTCCGGCACAACAGGTGAACCAAAAGGTGCTATCCTGACCCATAAGAATCTGTTATCCAACATTGAAAGTGCTACCTCAGTTCTGGATGTTTATGATACAGACGTTTTTCTCTCATTTTTGCCCCTGAGCCATATTTTTGAGCGCATGGCCGGACATTATTTAAGTTGTTATCATGGTTGTACCGTAGCCTATGCAGAAAGTATTGATGCGGTAGCTCAAAATCTGACTGAAATAAAACCAACGGTTATGGTCTCTGTGCCACGGCTATATGAAAAAATCTATGCTAGGGTGATCGATAATGTTGAATCCGGTCCGCCATTAAAACGGAAAATCTTTTATTGGGCGCTCGGCGTCGGCAAAGAATATATAAATCTGGTAATGGAACATAAATCGGTACCGGGATTTTTAAGCGTTAAACAGAAATTGGCTCATAAATTGGTATTCCATAAACTTCATGATCGCGTTGGTGGTCGAACACGATTCTTTGTCAGTGGTGGCGCACCGTTGTCCGCTGATATAGCTGAATTTTTTGGTGCGGCAGGTATTAAAATTCTTGAAGGCTATGGATTAACCGAAACTTCCCCCGTAATTGCCGTAAATCTGGAAAATGATTATAGATTTGGAACAGTGGGTCCTATTGTCCCGGGTGTTGAAGTAAAAATTGCTGATGATGGCGAAATATTGACACGTGGTGATCATGTCATGGTTGGATACTTCAAGAAAGAAGAGGAAACTAAAGAGGCTATTGATGAAGAAAAATGGTTTCATACTGGTGATATAGGTATTATTGATGACCGGAAAATGCTTAAGATTACAGATCGCAAGAAAAATATTATTGTAACCTCAGGTGGGAAAAATATCGCGCCTCAACCAATTGAAAATATGCTTATCACAAGCCAGTACATTGAACAGGCCCTGGTTATTGGCGATAAACGCAAATTTTGTTCTGCGATTATTGTACCTTCGGAAGAGAGCCTAAAATCATGGGCTAAAGAAAACAGTATTAATTTTTCTAATTATGCTGAGATGATTGCATTATCGGACGTAAATGATCTGATCAAATCCGATATTGAAAAAGTAACCACCGGATTAGCCAGTTATGAAAGCATAAAAACGTTTATTTTTGCAAAAACGCCATTTACCATTGAAACCGGTGAGTTGACACCGTCACTTAAGATCAAACGTAATATTGTAGAAAAAAATTACGCTGAAGAAATTGATAAGATATATGCAGTTTGATAAAAGGAACCAAAGGGTTCGAATATCTATTTATTTGATCAATTCACTGATTACTATACACCGGAAATGGGTGAAAATCTTAGCAAAATGTTTGTTTCCTTTACAAAGTTAAATGAACCGGATCACCTGATTCACTACAAAGTGCAATCCAATCATTTAGAGGAAGAATTTTTATTAAACGGTCAACGTCAAGTAAATATTGATCCTGGATATTTAACTGAAGCAAAACTCGTTTTAGCCACAACTAAAGACTATAGTCACAGGCTATACCTGGGTATGGGAATATTTGGTGATCTTCATATGTATTTTGAAAATGGAACATTTAAAAAACAGTTTTGGACCTATCCGGATTATCAGCAACCGTTAGCTATTAATTTTTTTAATGAGCTACGAGTCCGCTATCGTGAGCAGATGGTTGAGTTTTAAATTATCAATAGTATTAAATGCTTTTGATATAACATAATATAAAATACTTGCTTTTTTAAATGAGATTATTTATTTATAATTGTGCGGTAGTTTGATCAGAACTGAGATAAAGGATCTATATGATTGATGCTATTATTATTTTGATTATTAGTTATATGATTGGTTCGATTCCTACAGCGATCATCGCAGGGAAGTGGTTAAAAATAATCGATATTCGAGAACACGGTAGTGGTAACGCCGGTGCAAC
>JARRPN010000274.1:0-4469 GCA_037382875.1 Calditrichaceae bacterium
TTCAATTCCAGTTGTGGCTGCTGTACAGGGTAGCTGTCTGGGTGCCGGATTAGAAATTGCCATGTCTTGTCATTTTGTTTTTGCTTCAAAAAATGCCATGTTTGGTTTTCCTGAAGCAGGTATTCAATTAATGCCCGGTTTTAGTGGTACGGTCTTCAGCAAGAATCGGCTTAAAAGAAAAGATATTATTGAACTAATTCTTTCAACTAAACTGATTAATGGTGAAGAGGCATCAAAAATTGGATTGGTTGATCAGATCTTTCCGGGCAATGCGCTCTTAGCTCAATCAATATCATACCTGCAGACGCTGACCGTAAATAAACCAGCACACCTTATCCGGACAATTATGCAATCTATTAACAATAGTGAGCGTCTTTCACGTGATGAAGCATTGAAAATTGAAACAGAAAACTTTGTCAAATTGGCGAAGCAACTGGATTTAGCTGATACTAAAAAATTATAAAATATCCATTTCACATACATCAGAAAATGCGTATGGTTGTATGATGATTTTGGAAAATATAGAATAATAATGCAATCATTAAAATTTTATCAAAATGATCAAATCGGATTTTTACTTTTAACTCGCCCGCCCAAGAATGAGATGGATTCATTATTCTTTGCTGAACTATCCAATTTTTTGAAGAATATCTTACCGGATTTAACATTGAATGGATTAATTGTACATGGTGAAGGCAGACATTTCTCATCAGGAGCAAATGTAACTGAATTAGCTGATTTTGCACAAAAAAAGGAATTCAGTTATTTTGAAAATAATATCAATTATCTCGAATCTCTTTCCTTGTGCAAATTCCCTGTCATCGCAGTTATTAACGGCTTATGTCTAGGCAGTGCATTTGAGTTAGCATTGGCTTGTCACTATCGAATTGCTTCCCACCATGCTTTATTTGGCTTACCGGAAATCAGTTTTAATCTAATGCCTGGCTGCGGCGGCACATATTTTTTACCTAAACTAATCGGGAAATCAAATGCAATTGACCTGATATTAAGTGGCAGATCTGTACTCGCAGATGAGGCACTGCAAATTGGCATCATTGATATTATTGTAGATAAACACCTGGTAACTGACACGGCAGTCCAACTAATCAATAAATTGAATTCGAATAACGGTTAAATATATGAAAATTCTGCTAGTCAATCCTCCCCGCTCCCCATATAATAAAATTCTTGAGTATGCCCCTGAAGAGGCAAAACCATTTATTCATAAAAAATTAATTGGCCCGCCTTTAGGATTACTGACAGTAGCATCCGCTTTAAAAGATCATGATGTGGAATTATTGGAGACTAAAGGTGAATATGATTTAAATCCTGATGCGCCTCCAATTGAAAGATTAATTAGACAAAATTTAGAATCATTTAAACCTGATTTAGTTGGGGTAACATTTATTGCATCTGAGTTTAATGCCGGCATAAAAATTTTCAAATCCGTTAAAAAATTTAATCCTGAAATTATAACAGTCGCTGGAGGATTACATGCAACCCTCTGTCCGGATGATTTTAGGAATAAATATACTGATATTGTAATTCCAGGTTATTCTGCTCATATGATCATGAAGGAATTAGCCAATGCCATTGAAAACAAGAAACCTTTATCAGAAATTGGCGGTATATTCATATCAGAGCACGATCAATTACTGTCTACTAAGGCAATGCCACCAACCTGCAATCCGGCCAAAGAAGATTTTCTAATGCCGGATCGCTCACGCATCAACCGTTGGTTACAGACTTATATTGTGGGTAAAGCTAAGGGGCCAGCTACTTATCTCTTCACTTCCCTGGGTTGTCCTTATCGGTGTTCATTCTGTTCTATATGGCCACAATATAAGGGTGCATATTACCAGCGCGAGATTGAAAGCATCATCGATGAACTTAAAACTTTAGATGCTTATGAAGTGGTTCGATTTGCTGATGCTAATACCGTGGTTAACATCCGCCAGATGGATAAATTGTTTGATCGGATTAATGAAGAAGGGATAAAAAAATCCTATGTTATGGACATCCGGCCGGATACCATAGTGGAAAATCCTTTTTTAATTGAGAAGATGGCGAAAGCAGGATTGATTGCAGTCATCACTGGATTCGAATCTTTCCGTAAAAAAGAATTATCAAAATATAATAAAGATTATAATGTTCAAAATATTAAACAAGCAATTGATATTCTGCATGAAAATGGCGTGCTAATCCGTGGAAATTATGTCGTGCCATCGGATTATGATCTGGATGATTTTGCGGCTTTATCTGATTTTGCGAATTCGCACAAAGTTACCTATGCAGGTTATACTATTCTATCACCCATGCCCGGCACGAGCTATTATAAAGAAGTAAGGGATCAGATAATTGATTATGATCTTGATAAATATAATTTTTTCAATTGCGTATTAAAGACTAAATTGCCACTGGATAGATTCCACGAAAATGTCGGCAAGTTATGGATGATAAAAAAAGGAAAAGATATCATTTAAATCCTGCATTAATCCATTCAAAGCATGCATTAAGTGTACCAGATTTCCCAACACCTGATTTTGCATTAATATAAAACGTTTGCATTCCAATAGAATTAGCTGGGACAATATCGTTATTATAGTCATCACCAATCATGATAGCCTGAACTGGTTTCACATCGAGTTTTTTTAGTATTTCAATATAATAATTCGGGCTTGGCTTACAGAAATGTGAATTTTCATATGTGGTGACTAAATCAAATTGAATATCCGAAAGTCCAGCCCAATTGATTCTATGATAAATGGCTTTAGCCGGGAACAGAGGATTTGTCGCGATGGCAATTTTATAACTATTGTCAGAAATGGCCTTAACCGACTCAGCTACAAATGGAATCGTATTTGTGAATACTTTAAGCTTCGGAAAATCAATATCGTAAAACTCTTCAATAAGCGGTTTAAAATCCTGTTTGGAAATTTTGGTTTTTGGATAGAAATGGTTATAAAAGATTTGTTCATTGGTCGAATCAGGATCCTGATTCTCAATCATCATATAAGTAGATTCCAAAACCAGATCAATTAATTCTTTTGGATTCATTAAGTTTCTCATTTTATGGCCCAGAGCCTCCAGATACTTTGGAATAAATCGATCCATGTTCGTATCGAGAAGCGTATCATCCAAATCAAATAATATTGCTTTAATCGTCACGATGTATACTTTCTTCTTGATTGATTAGTCGCTATCAATAATTAATCTTACTTTTAATCTTAATCCATTAATTTCCACCACTTCAACCGACTGTCCCTTAATTATGGACTCATGCGGCTCAACAGATTCAGCTTTCCAAATTTCTCCATTTATTCTAACATATCCCTTTGGATTGATATTATCAACAGCAATGCCTACATGTTTTAGGATATCCAATGATTTATCATGATCTTTTCGGATATAGGATTTCCATACAAAGGGGAATATTATAATATCTTTCATTATCCAGGAAAGGATAATAATTATTTTGACTGTGTTATCTAATTCATACCAGTGATCAATTGTAAAAACTGTGAATATTACTATGATCAGGGTGGGTACCTGAAAAAGACTGTAGCGAATGATGATTTTATGATTTATTTGATTCAATGACATATTTATATCAAAAGATATTTATTTAGTCAATTGTATAAAATTATTTGTAAAGTTAAACATTTTTGTAAAAAATCGTATATAAAGATAGAATTTTGAATTTTTTACTGGATAAAAATAAAAAATATCCGACAATTGTATCAATACAAAAATCGGAGTATTAGTTATGTCAGAAAAATTAGAGAAAAAGAAGAAATTGTTTTTTCAATCAATCGTTTTAGGTATCGTTCTACCAATAACCCTTTGGCCATTTGCCGTTACTAAGACATCATCTTCTATTCGAATCCCACCAAAATCTTTATATTTTTCAACATTATCATAATCTATGAATGAGGAAAATTTATTCTCACTTTTCCATAAATCGATTAATTGTGGAATAAAATAAATACCTGGTTCAACAGTAAGCACATAGCCTTCTTTGAGCTCTTTAGCTAACCGCAAATAAGCTAATCCAAATTGATCGCTTCGTTTAATGGTATCATCATACCCTACAAGATCTTCACCTAGATTTTCCATATCATGTACATCGAGACCCATCATATGTCCTAAACCGTGTGGAAAAAATAAGGCGTGGGCACCTTGTTCAACAGCTTCTGCCATATCTCCTTTCATTAATCCGATTTCTTTTAGTCCATTTGCAATAACGGATGCTGTTTGTTTATGAATATCAATATATTTTATTCCAGGCTTTATTGCCTTAATCGCATCCATTTGAGATTTTAATACGATATTATAAACCGTCTTCTGTTTTTCGCTAAACTTCCCGCTCACCGGGATGGTTCTTGTAATATCCGCTGCATAATGATACATCGACTCGGCTCCGGAATCATTGATCAGCAAATCACCATCATGCATCTGATTATCATGAG
>JARRPN010000275.1:0-3799 GCA_037382875.1 Calditrichaceae bacterium
ATAAAAATTAGATGCAAACACAAACGGGATAAATACAGCTATCGTTGTAAAAGTTGCGGCAAATATGGATCGCCAGACTTCCTTTGTACCCTGAATAACGGCTTCATCCGGCGAGCGTCGTTTATCAGCCAGTCGATATATATTTTCAAGCACAACTATACTGCTGTCAAGCAGCATACCAATAGCCAGCGCCATACCAACCAGTGTCAGGCTGTTCAACGTAATATCGAAGGCATAAAACAGGTTCATGGAGGCGAATACCGAGATCGGAATAGCCAGCGCGATAACAGAAACCATCGGCAGATTTTTCAAAAAGAACCAGAGGATCAGAACCGCAAGTATGGCACCCGTAATTGCAAGATTTATAATCAGATCAATGTTTTCATTCAGGATCTCTGCCGAATCATACTGGATGGCGATTTCGATATCCTGTGCACTTAGTTTATTATTAAGTTCATTAATAGTTTCACGGGTAAATTTGGATAATCTAATCAGGTTAACCCGCGTATCTCTTACCAATTGAATGGTGATTGATTCTTTTCCGTTGATCCGGCTTATCGATGATTCCTCTTTTACCCCCTTGTAAATCCTTGCCACATCTTTGAGCCTCAGCGGCACCTGTTCATTGACAATTATGTTTTCGAGATCCGAAATATCTTCATATTCGGCAATCACATTTACAAAATATTTTTGATCTTCCTGATCGATCTGCCCGACATACATTTTATTCTGGCTGTTCCGGGCAATAAGCATTCTTATTGTTGATGGGGTGATATTATATGCTTTTGCCGTCTGTTCATTCATGATAATATCAACCGATTTTTCTCTTCCCCCAAACACTTCAATATTAGCAATACCGTCAATGCTTTCCAGTTCGGATCGAATCTCTTTTTCTACTATCTGTCGTATTCTATCCGTTCCTCCCGAGCCACGCACCTGCAGGTTCATGAACATATTTGAAAGCATCTGTGTATCGACTTTAAGGGTCATCACCCTAAAATCATCACCGAGTTCACCTTTCATGGCATCAATCTTTTCCTGCAATCTCAGGTAAGCATATTTCAGGTTGATACCCGGTTTATACGATACAAATATCCTGCCCTGACGGCGATCGATCCATGATTCCACCTTTTCAATTCCGTCCAGTGTCCCGATCGTGCTTTCTACCGGGATGACTGCTTCCTTTTCCAGATAACCCGGATCCATATCACGAATTGCAGCAACCTGCACAATCAAAAAGGGTAATTCCGCATTGGGAAGCATCTCGACATCCAGGTTGCGATATGAGATATAACCCATCAGGATTAATCCAATAAATACCATACTAATAAGTGTTTTTCGTTTGATTACAAATTCGAACATGATTCCATTTCTGAATTAGGATTTAAACCTGAGTCTGTCGAGCACATAATAAAAACATGGGATGACGATCAGCGTTAGGATTGTCGAACTGACCAATCCCCCGATTACAGCTAACGCCATGGGTGCGCGTAGAGAAGCGCCTTCCCCAAAACCAATGGTTAGCGGAAGCAGTGCCAGAATTGTCGTTAAACTGGTCATCAGGATTGGCCGGATCCGACGGTTTCCAGCTTCGATAATTGCCGGAATTAGTTCAAGTTCTTCCTGCCTGAGTTTGTTGATCGCATCGATCAGAATAATTGAATCATTCACCGCAATTCCAAGCAGCATAATAATGCCGATATAAGCCATAATATTAAGTGGTATACCAAGAAACAAAAATATTAGAATGGCGCCAACCAGGGCCAAAGGAATCGTCAGAAGTATGGTAAATGGATGAAGCAGCGATTCAAATTGCGCGGCAAGCACCATATAAATGAGCACTACAGATAGAATAAGTGCAAATTTCAAATTACCGAAAGATTCACTCCGCTTAAGTTCCTCACCTGTAATCTGATAGGAATAATTCGGTGGAAATTTAATATTTTCCATCGCTTTGTTAATTTTTGAACTGACTTTATCCAGCGGGATATCACCTGATATCTGTGCCGTAATGCGCCCGATTCGAACCTGATTACGCCTGTATATTTCCTTCTGTGCTTCTGTGTAATTTATGAATGCTAGATCCTCCAGCCGGATATCCTGCTGGCCGTTGCTGATTTTAAGATCGGCCAGTTCACTGAGTTGAGGTTCTGTTATACGAACTGTAATATCCTGTAACTCACCTTCTGATTCCCAGTCACCAGCGGTTCTACCCTCCAGGTAATCCTGCAACTGAGATCCAATACTCTCAACACTAACATTATTAATTCCGGCACGGACACGGTCAACTGTTATATTAACCTGTTTACGTCCCCCGCTGAAACCTGTTTCCACATTCATCAAATCGGGTATTGTTTGAAGTGCAGCACCGACTTTATCACTCAGGTCAACAAGCTGATCCAGTTCTTCACCCTGAACTTCCACCACCACTGGCGATTCTTCCGTTCCTAAGATGGTCTGCAATGCCGAAACTTCTTTGGAAAAAACAACTTCAACATCAGGAATTTCGCCGAGTGCTTTTTTCAATTTTGCAATACTCGCGTCCGTTTTATCCCTGCTGTCCGGTTTCATCGATACATAAATAACCGAATAATTTTCATCTTCAAAAACAGTCCCGCTGCTAAGTAAATTTGAGTTCACAGGACCGATCTGAGAATAAATGGTGCTGATATCCGAACCGATTAATTCCTGAATGATCTCTTCGATGCTGGCGGTCACCTGATTGGTTTTTGTTAATGCTGTACCTTCTTCCAGTTTAATTTCAATTCGAAATTCGCTGGAATCCGTATGCGGGATAAATTCGCTGCCGATGATAGGCAGAAAAAGGATTGAGGCACTGATCAGCAAAAATGAACTGATAATGACCATCCATCGCTTTTCGATCACTCTTTCGAGAAATTTTCGGTAACCCGGAAAAGTAATCGATCTTTGAGTAGCTGTTCTATCTATTTTCAGTTTTAAAAACCGGTTACTCAACATGGGAATTACAAGGATGGCGACAACAAGCGATGACAACAGTGAAAAAGCAACCGTCCAGGCTTGTTCTTTAAACAACTCACCGGAAGCACCATGGAGGTAAACTATTGGTAGAAAAACGATGATTGTCGTAATTGTCGAAGCCGTAATTGCACCACCAACCTGTGCAGTTCCATCGATCGCTGCATCGCGTAAATTCATTCCCGACTCAAGATTACGAAATATGTTTTCCATTACAACAATCGCATTATCTACCAGCATACCTGCACCGAGCGCAAGCCCGCCCAATGTCATAATGTTCAGTGTTAAGCCATTAAAATACATTAGGTTAAAAGTAGCTACGACTGAAATGGGGATAGCAATACTGATGATAAGCGTTGTTCCGATCCTGCGCAGAAATACAAATAAAATTATAACTGCAAGGATGATACCGATAATCGCACTTTGTTCTACCTCGTCTATGGCATTTGTAATAAACTCAGATTGATTCCTGATAATACTCAGCTCATAGCCGGGGAGTGCTTTCCTGAGATCGACAAGTGATTTCTGAAGTTCATTCACTGCCCGAACGGTGTTGTACTTCATTTCCTTGTAAACAGAGAGAGCAAGACAACGCTCCTGATTAACCCGCACAATGTTTACAGGTTCCTTATTTTCATAACGGATCCTGGCAACATCCCGTAATAAAATCTGCGTTTTATCCGCCAGATCCGAATTACTTGTCGTGTTAATCGTTTTCTGGCTTACAATAATATTTCCGATATCATCAATGGTTTCAAATTCACCGATACCTTTAATGATATACTTTTTTCCCATTTCTTCA
>JARRPN010000276.1:0-3796 GCA_037382875.1 Calditrichaceae bacterium
TCCCATCTGTAGATATTACCGGTAAAGCCGGCGTTTTCTGGCCTTGAACCTACAGAGTTAATTACATTACCGGTCATACTAAAGGACAGGCGAGAGTGGAAGCCTTTATAATCAGCGCCAAGCGCAACGTTTATCACATCGTTTGCCTGGTGAATTAATCTTCCCTTATAACTCGATTCTACTGTATTTGTTAAATATTTGTCTACAATACGACCATTAGGCAGCGTATCACGTACCGTTGTCACAGTAGGTGTAAGAACTGTGTACCGGGTACCTGACGATGATTTTGTATAATTTACATTCAAAACCAGAGATTTAAGCACCCCGGGCAGGTACCAAAAAGTTGTCTGCCAGTCTAATTCAATACCTCTGATAAAGCCCATATTATTATTATTTAGATTGACGCCAATCGTGTAGGTAGGTTTTGCATCAAAACCAAATCGTTCCCGCAATAATGTCGAATCGGGGACATAGACATCAGCAGCATATTCATCCCTATTCTTAAGATAAATTGATGTATTATACATTTGATCTTCTATTTCTTTATAGAAAAAATCAATTGTAAACAGACCAATTTCATTATTGTGAAAAGACCCTATAATATCAAAGGCTTGTGCTTTAGAAGGTCTTAGCAAAGGATTGCCCAGTTGAAAAGCGCCGCTTCGGAATTCAACTTTAGGTATAATCGCCGTATAATCCGGGCGGGAAATACCGGTTGTATAGGCAAGCCTAATATCCGACCAATTATTAATATCATATTTGAGCTGCACATTGGGGAAAATATCGTTATCCGTCCGGTCTACATTGCAGGCATCATAGGGTATCACATGATATAGGCTAGTGTCAGGGTTGTCTTTTTCATAAATAACCGAACCATTATACGTACTGGCGGCATCACCATAAACGGTGTGAGTAGTATGTGTAAACTGGGCATGGTATTTCATATTATAGCTTTCGAAACGAGCGCCGCCAAGTAACGTTATATTCTGGCCAAAATTTAAAGTACCCATTAAATATGCCGCTGAAAACACTTCTGCGCCCCTCCAATCATTCATCCAGCTTTCATTCTTCATAAGTGCAGAAGCCCAGCCCTTCTTTGATAATTTCAACCAGGAGTCATATTTATCCGGATCAATCACATAATTAAAACCACCATTTTTAAAATCATAAAAATCATCCAGATAATACTGTCCTCTGTCAAAATCTTTATCCATCACCCGAGTAAATCGTAACGGATTGCTTTCAGAAAGAGCGGGAGGCCCAAAGTAATTATTTGCTTCCGGATTTGCATATTTATCCGCGGCATCATGGGCAAAATAAACATCAATGTTATTTTCACGTGTCGTCCTTGTTAACTTGCCGCCGGTTTTAAATTCCGCAGTGATATATTTAGAAAAGCTAAACGGCGAGGATATATCAAGTGAACCATTGTATAAGTGCTGTTTAAAATCGTCATAACGTTCAGAAGTCCAGCCAGCCACTACTGCATTCTCATGGTCCTCCGGGTTGATATTGTCCAGTATTCCAAGCGCTTGGTCAAAGGTTAGCGTATGCTGAATATCCCCTGTATATTCTATCGGGTCACCATTATCATCCCTGCCAATAGGGTCTGGTACATTGGAAGAATTAAACAGTGTCCATGGATTAAGATTATGACCATAATCTGTATAGCGCTGCGTGAAAGAGTGCGAGATGCCTGTCTCTACTTTGACGGTACCAAAAGTATTTTCTGCCTGAAGTGCGTTAATCCATAGATCTTTTCCATATAGTTTACGATCTACAGTGTAGCTAATATTGGGGGTTGTATTAAAATTAAGTTGAATCTGATTACCATTTTGATCCGTTTGATTACCGGAATAGGTATTTTGTAAAACTATTTTACCATTCGGGAGACGATAATCCAATATAAGGCTCCCGCCGCTGTTTTCAACAAGGTTATTATCGTACCCAAAATTGGCACCTGTTGTTACAAAAGTAGCATTACCATATGTTTGATCGCCTTCCCCCCATTGAGATGGAGTAATTCTGGCAGACTGTCCCCCGCCATCAGTGCGGTCCATATTCCCCTGCACAAAAACACCAAGTTTATCATTAAAAAAACGGCTACTCAAACTTGCCCAAAATGTATAATTATCCGTGACATGGTCTTGCGCATTGTAACTCCCTTGAGACAGTGCGTCAAAATGAAAACCTTCCGGGGCCTCCCTCAATCTTAAATTAACAACTCCCCCCAGTGTATTGGCGTCCATGTCCGGCGTAATTGCTTTAATAACTTCAATGCCGGAGAGCAAATTTGAAGATACGAAACCAAGATTGGTCGATCGGTTGTTCATATCGGTTGAAGGTAATTGAATGCCATTCATAAGCACTTGATTTAATTTCGCTTCCATACCTCGAATAACTACCTGATCCCCGTTCATAAGAGAGACACCCGGCAGACGGCTGAGTGCGGTTGCGGCGTCAGCGTCCGGCAGTTCATGGATTTTTTCAGCAGACACAATATTCTTTATTGTATTGGAAGAAAGCTGTTCATTGATTGCCTGCAATTGTCCCTGTGCCTGAGCTTGTATTACAATTACCTCGCCTTCTAATGCCTCGAATTGAAGAGCCACAGTCAAATTTGTCGTTTCACCTTCTGCAACTTCAATGGTAGTCTCTTTCTCCTTGTATCCAATATAGCGAACTATAAGTGTGTAAGAACCTACAGGTACTTTACTAATTACATATTTGCCTTCTAAATCTGTGGAGGCTCCCAAACTTGTACCGTCAAGTGATACATTGGCTCCTACAAGAACATCACCAGTAGTTTCATCCGTTATATAACCCTGAATAGTACCGGTTTGTGCATACGAAAATGCTGCCGTTATAAATAAAACCAAAATGACAATACTACTTTTAAATTTGAGCATAGATTACCCCTTTACTTTATTATAACTTTGTCTCAACATAAGTCTAAATTTTTTAACAGAATATGGAGTTCCTCATTTATGAAACTACCACTATTTGCACGAAGAATCTGGAGATTGCTTTTTTCTTTAATTTATAAATAAAAATCTTAAATAACTTTTATTTTATAACAAAAAATAAATTGAATTGTTTTTACCTCTTTTGAACTGGTTCAAATATAAAAAAATTTACTTTACAAAATCAAGTAATATGAATTTTTTACAATCAATATAACTTTTCATGAAATCCATAATTATGAAATTGATTTTTTACGCTAGTACTGATATTTAATAATAACTAAAAAAATAAAGGTTTTCAAGAAAATTTTTATATTCATTGATTAAAATTCTTTCATTTTAAATTACGATTAAAAAATACAATTGCTCTATTGATGGTTATGTAAATTATCATAAATACAAATTGAATGTTTTCATGAAAATGATTATATAACGGATTTAAAATTATATACGAAAAAGATAAAACTTTTTCTAAAAAAATATTAAAATGCGGAAATATGTATGAAGACCATAATATTTGTAATAATTACTAGGTGATACGAAGATAATTTTCAATAATAATATATGTTTTAAAAAGCTAATTAAATATAAAGTTATCCAAATTTTTTCTATAATGTTCTCAGTTATAATGGAGATTTTTATCTGACTGTTTAATGTAACCTAAATCAAATTCCTTACATCGAACTCAGGTTAATTATCCTCTAATGCTAATTTATCATACCATGTTTTTTTCAATATATATGATGTTATTGCTATGATAAGTATGGCAAAAGCAATCGCATAATAATCCTGAATAATTAAATAGAGCGCCAAAACAATCATACTTGTTTGCC
>JARRPN010000277.1:0-5291 GCA_037382875.1 Calditrichaceae bacterium
GTTTATGAAATGCTAGTAGATAAAGCTTTAAAATCGTGGCCGGAAAAAGATTTACGAAAAAGAAAATGGTTTTCCATAAAAGAAGTTATAAATCGAATTAAAAATAAAGATTTAAAAGATATTATAATTATTTTTCAAGAAAAATTTCAAGAAACCTGATCGGTAATTCACAACTCCCCATTCTGTTATATTGCAAATTTAGATGATTCGTTTTATCTTTATCAGATTAATTATATCATTATATATGAAAATTAGAATTGTTATAAGTGAAGAAGACTTCTGGGTTTGCAAATGGCTGCAAATGAAAATAAAAAAATTAATTTTAACAAATATTATATAAACAGGGAAATAAGCTGGCTTTCTTTTAATGCCAGAGTTCTTCAGGAAGCAGCAGACTCCAGAGTTCCCCTTCTTGAACGTGTAAAATTCTTGGGTATATTTTCCAATAATCTGGATGAATTTTTCCGCGTTAGGGTTGGTACTTTGCAACGAATGGTACATGCCGGTATCAAAGGTAAAACGGAACTGGGCGGCTCACCTAAAAAAATATTAAAACAAATTCATGATGTTGTTATAGAACAACGAAAGCAATTCGATGAAGTTTTCCGGGAAGTGATACAAGAGCTTGAAGCCAACGACATTTTTATGATTGATGAGCATGAGCTAAATGTTCTACAGGAAAAATTTGTTGATGAATATTTTAAACATGAAGTCCGTCCTCGTCTTGTTCCCATTATGCTGGATAAGTTGCCGGAATTTCCCTATTTAAGAAATCAGGTTATCTATCTTGTAATCCATTTATTTAATAAGAATAACCATTCAGACAAAAAGTATGCTCTTATAGAAATACCTGTAGATGTTTTACCGCGTTTTGTAGTGTTACCCAATCGGGGCAAGAAAATATCCATCATTATGCTTGATGATATCATCCGTTTTGGATTACGAAATATTTTTGAAATGTTCGAATTTGATTCCCACAAAGCTTACACCATCAAATTAACCCGAGATGCCGAGATTGATATTGAAGATGATGTAACCCAAAGTTTCTTCCAGAAGATTTCGGAAAGTATTAAACAGCGCCAGATGGGTGAACCAGTTCGTATTGTATATGATCGGCATATGCCAAAAGAATTATTGAATTTCATTTTAGAAAAAAACGATCTGAGTGATTTCGAAAATATTATAGGTGGCGGTCGATATCATAATGCGCGTGATTTTATCGGTTTCCCGAAAATCGGTCCGAGAAAATTTCTGTATAAAAATGAAGAACCTCACTGGCATCCTTTGATCAGCAAACATAAAAGTATCTTTAACGCTATTCGTGAAAAAGATATTCTGTTGCAGTATCCTTATCATTCATTTCATCATTTTATAGATCTGCTTCGTGAAGCAGCAATTGATACCAAGGTTACATCAATTCGGGTCACATTATACCGGGTAGCCAGTAAATCCAATGTGGTGAATGCACTGATTAATGCAATAAAAAATGGTAAAAAAGTGACGGTTGTAATGGAATTGCAAGCCCGTTTTGATGAGGAAGCTAACATTTACTGGACACAATTATTGAGGGATGCAGGCGCCCATGTTATTGATGGAGTACCCGGATTAAAAGTCCATGCCAAATTGTGTTTGATTACACGTCATGAAGATGGCAAAAAAGTGCGATATGCTTCTATAGGTACAGGCAATTTTAATGAGTCCACAGCGACCATTTATAGTGATCATTCATTTATTACCATTAATAATAAAATTACCCGTGAAGTCAAAAAGGTTTTTGATTTTTTTAATAACAACTACAAAGTAACCACTTTTAAACATTTACTGGTTGCACCCTGGTACATGCGTAAAAAACTTATTCGTATGATCCGAAATGAAGCTAAAAATGCTCTGGTGGACAAACCGGCATATATTCATTTCAAGTTGAATAGTCTTGTCGACAGGGATATGATAAACGAGCTGTACAAAGCAAGCCAGGCTGGTGTTAAAATCAAGATTATTGCAAGGGGTATTTGTTCATTGATTCCCGGGGCAAAAGGTGTAAGTGAGAATATCGAAGCGATTAGTATTGTAGACAAATACCTGGAACATTCCCGTATTTTTATTTTCTGCAATAATGATCAGCCGCTTTATTACATATCTTCCGCAGACTGGATGATTCGAAATCTTGATAATCGTGTAGAAGTTGCGGCCCCGATATACGATCCCGAAATTCAAAAAGAGCTTAAATTGTTTTTTGATGTACAATGGCGGGATAATACGAAATCGAGACTTCTTAATGTTGATAATCTCAATAAATTACGACAAACCAAAGATCGGAAGAAATGCCGTGCCCAGGTTGATATGTATAAAATATTGAATAATTAAGAATTTTCCATTTGTTTGATATAAAATTAAAATTGAATATTAGGTCCAATAAGGATACAGGTTAATTAATAAACGGATAAAGGAACTCATCAATGAAGGATGTATTTATTGGAGTTGATTTAGGTGGAACGAAGGTGATAGCCTGTGTCTTAAGTATTAGCAAGAAATTTAAAGTACTAGGGAAAGCTAAACAACCAACTAAAGCTTGGGAAGGAAAGTCAAAAGTATTTAACCGGATTGAAGAATCACTACGAATAGCGCTTGATAAATCGAAAACTTCATTAAAAAAGATTGATGCCATTGGTATAGGAGTTCCGGGTGCAGTGCATGTTGAGTCAGGGAATATATCATTAGCTTCTAATTTGGGCTGGAAAGATGTGAATTTAAAGAAGGAATTGGAAAAGCGATTTAAACTTCCGGTTTATATTAATAATGATGTTAACCTGGGCACTCTGGCCGAACAAACTATTGGTGTAGCTAAAAATGCCCAAAGTGTTGTTGGGATTTATTGGGGAACCGGTATCGGCGGCGGAATCGTGGTGGATGGTAAAATTGTTCAAGGCAGTTCCTCGACTGCAGGTGAAATTGGGCATATGATTGTAGCTTATAACGGGAAAAAATGTACCTGTGGTAGACGTGGATGTTTTGAGTCCTATGCAGCTAAATGGTCGCTAACGGAAAATGTATATCAACGTATTAAAAATGGTGAAAAAAGTCTGATCGAATTCAAAGGTGATAAACCAAGAGAGGAAATTTTAAAAAGTAAGCAGATCAAAAAGGCCTTCCTGGCAGATGATAAAGTTTTAAAGGAAGAATTGGTAAAAAGTACTCAATATTTTGGTATGGGGTTAGCGAACATAGTTAATATGCTTAATCCTGAATTTATCGTCATAGGGGGAGGAATGATAGAGTCTATGGAAGATCAATTGATGCCTTTAATCTGTGAATCATTGGAAAACCATAAATTTCCTTCAGCAGAATATAAAATCAAAACGGCAAAACTAGGTGATTACTCGGTCCTGGCAGGAGCAGCTTATTTTGCCAGACAAAAACTTGCCTGATATAATTAATGGAAAACCAGATAAGATTAAACCTTCCAGCAAACATTGATCTAGTAAAAGATCATGATATTCTGCCGCCTGAGTATTCTTATCGAAAATATAAATCTAAAAAGTATAACGTAACTTATTACGACACATTTGACTGGAGAATCTATAATGCTGGTCTGGTATTATATAGTATTGGTAAAATTCTTTTCCTAAGGTTACTTGATACTGAAATTATATTGGCATCGTGTGGATATCAAAAACGACCTGTGTTCATCTGGGATTTTGCACAAAATAATGTTAAAAAAAGACTGGTTTCAATTTTAGGTGTGAGAGCACTAAATGTACTTTGTTCTGTTTCATTATCTGAGACACATGGATAAATTCAACCGGGAACGTATTCTACAAAAATTAATATTAAATTAAAGCGCACTATGACTGCCGGGATTGCAATTAAATTAATCCTGGAATTATTTATAAAAATTATGCAACAGAATGAACAGGGGATTATTGACGATCTTGATACTGAGTATTTACATGATTTTAGGGTTGCTGTGCGAAGAACACGTGCCGTTTTGAGTCAACTGCAAATTATATTTCAACCTGCAACGGCTAAAAAATTTAAAAAAGATTTTTCATTCATTGGCAAACAATCTAATCAACTACGGGATTTGGATGTCTATCTTTTAAATGAGCAAACGTATAAAAATATGCTACCTGTACAATTCAGAAAAACCATTTCTGAGTTATTCGACCAACTGAAAGAGGAACGCCAAAGCGCATACCAGGATTTTGCAGCTGTGCTTAACAGCGATCGATATAAAAAAATTATGATTAATTGGATACATTTTCTTAATACGAAAATAATTGATATTAAAACTGCGACGAAAGCAGTCGGTCAGCCGGTAGTTCTTGTTGTAAAACCGATTATATTAAATCAGCTAGAAATCGTTTTGAACTTAGGAAATCAGATTAATGAAGAAACTGAAGATAAAAAAGTTCATGATTTAAGACTGGAATGTAAAAAACTGCGTTACCTGCTTGAATTTTTTGCATCATTATTTCCCAAAAAACGCATGGATACATTCATAGATCATCTCAAAATACTCCAGGATAATCTGGGTAAATTTAATGATTATTCGGTTCAACAGAATTTTTTACAAGGGTATCTTAAGCAACATATTATATCAGATGAAAATGATACACATACAATTGCCGGAATTGGAGCCTTAATTGGGATTTTATATGACAAACAAATGCAAACACGACGTGAATTTTCTATCCGGTATGCACAATTTGCCTCAAAAGAAAACATTACAATAGCCATGAAGATGTTTAAAAGTTAGCATCTAAAAGAATAATTTTTTATAATGAAGCTAAAATCAACAGACGCATAAAGATGAAAACTATAGCCCTTTATAGCATAAAAGGCGGAGTTGGAAAAACAGCTGCGGCCGTGAATTTAGCCTACCTGACAGCAAATTCAGGTATCACAACTTTATTAATTGATCTTGATCCGCAAAGTGCTGCTACTTTTTACTTTCGGGTACGCCCATCAAAAAAGCACACTGAAAGGAAATTAATAAAAGGCGGTAAAGCTGTTTCAAAGAGAATTAAAGCCAGCGATTTTGAAAATCTCGATTTATTACCGGCTGATTTTTCATATAGAAATCTGGACATTTCTCTTGATCAGCAAAATAACTCATCTAAAAGGTTGAAAGAATTAGTTAAGTCATTAAAAGGAGGATATGACTATATCTTTTTTGATTGTCAGCCAAATATAACTCTGGTTTCTGAGAACGTGTTCATTGCTGCGGATATTATATTATTACCCATAATTCCAACGACCTTATCCATGCGCACTTATGAAACTTTGCTGTC
>JARRPN010000278.1:0-6859 GCA_037382875.1 Calditrichaceae bacterium
CATTTTGCTAATTACAGGATTTTTATCAGCGTCATATTTAAGCCATATCCGAATCAAGCCTTGTTTGCCATCGTCAATGAGAATATATTTTTGAATATATCCTTGTTCGATTAAGATACGGCTGTGTTTTCTTTTTATATTTGATGCCGGTATATCAACATATTTATGTTTTGCCTGTAATGCATTCCTGATTCTGGTTAAATAATCAGCAATTGGATCTGTCATTGACATTTACTTTTTCTCCGTTAAACTAATTACCAGCTTGCCTTAGTGATACCCGGAATTTCACCTTGAAGAGCTAATTCCCGGAAACAAAGACGACATACGCCAAAATCTCTCAGATAACCTCTTGGGCGGCCGCAACGCCGGCAACGGTTGTATTCCCGTACTTTAAATTTCTTTTTACGATTTGCTTTAACAATTAAACTTTTCTTTGCCAAACCACACCTCGTTAATAATTATTGCTTCCTAAATGGAAATCCAAGAGCTCTCAACAATTCGAGCCCTTCTTCATCTGTTTGCGCAGTTGTTACAAACGTAACATCAAAACCGCGAATTTTATCAATTTTATCAACATTAATTTCTGGAAATATAATCTGTTCTTTAATACCAACAGAATAATTTCCACGTCCATCAAAAGATTTTTCTGAATAACCCCGAAAGTCACGGATACGCGGTATCGCCACCGAAACAAATCTATCAAAGAATTCCCACATCCGGTATCCACGTAATGTTACCTTTGCTCCAATTTTCATACCATTTCGTAATTTAAAATTTGAAATAGCTTTTTTAGCTGAAGTAACAAACGGTTTCTGTCCACTAATTATAGTAAGATCATTTACCGCACCTTCTATAACTTTAGAATCCTGGATGGCTTCACCAACCCCTGTATTAATCGTAATTTTAACCAGTTTGGGAATTTGGTGAATATTTTTATATTCAAACTTCTTTTGAAGATACGGAGCTACTTCTTTTTTGTATTGTTCAATAAATCTTGGTATATAATCTGCCATTATCAACCTCTGTAACTATCTATACATTATCAGAAATGATTTCATCCTGACAAGCCGGATTTTTACAATAACGCACCTTAGATCCATCATCCAGATAACGATATCCGATACGGGATGTAGTATTAAATTTTGAAGAAAAATACATCACCTTGGAAATATGAATTGGTGCTTCTTTTTCAACAATACCACCCTGTTGATTTTTTTGCGATGGACGTGTGTGTCTTTTAATTATATTAACACCTTCAACAATTAACCTATCTTTATCAGGATAGGTCTTTAAGACCTTCCCAACTTTGCCTTTATCTTTATAGGATCCGGCAATTATTTTAACCATGTCATTTTTTCTGATTTTCATTTACTCAATCCTATTTATTTACAGAACTTCAGGCGCCAGAGATACAATTTTCATAAATTGTTTATCACGCAATTCCCTTGCAACAGGTCCGAAAATACGTGTACCTCTTGGTTCATTTTGATTATCTATTAACACGGCTGCATTCTCATCAAATCGAATGTAAGAACCGTCAGGTCTGCGAATTTCTTTTTTTGTACGAACAACAACGGCTTTAGAAACCTCGCCTTTTTTTACAGTTCCACCCGGAATAGCATTTTTCACGGATACTACAATTATGTCACCTATCGAGCCGTATTTCTTTTTGGATCCACCCAGCAAACGAATACACTGTACTTTCTGTGCACCCGAGTTATCCGCAACGGTTAATTTCGTATATTCTTGAATCATTCCAATAACCCTTTTACAGCCTTGTTATTTAACTTTTTCTATAATCTCTACCAGACGCCATCTTTTATTTTTACTCAATGGCCTGGTTTCCATAATTTTTACAACATCGCCTTCACTACATGTGTTGGTTTCATCATGTGCTTTCAGCTTAATAGATTTCTTAATAAATTTGCCATACACAGGATGTTTTAGTCTGCGTTCAACCAGTATGGTAACCGTTTTATCCATTTTTGTGCTGGTTACTTTACCTATACGGGTTTTTCTTAAGCCTCGTTCCGTACTCATATTTTATTTCTCATCTTTCTTTGGTTCAACGGCTATACCTAATTCGTGCTGATGAATATAAGTTTTTAGCCGGGCAATTTCTCTACGTACTTCCCTAATACGCAACGGATTGGATATCTGATGAGTTGCTTTTTGAATTTGTAGATTATCGCGTTCTTCAAAAGCATCAGCTAGTTTATCCTGCAATTCTTCAGCAGTTAATCCTTTTAATTCTTCATTATTCTTCATATCCACCCACTCCGTTATTCGCTAACTACAAACTTTGTTTTAATGGGCAATTTATGTGAAGCCAAACGCATGGCTTCTTTTGCCAAATCTTCAGGCACACCTTCAAGTTCAAACATAACCCTGCCCGGCCTAACGACGGCAACCCAATATTCCGGTGACCCTTTTCCCTTACCCATACGAGTTTCAGCAGGTTTCTTTGTAACCGGTTTATCCGGAAAAATACGAATCCAAACTTTACCGCCTCTTTTAACATGCCGTGTAATCGCCACACGACTGGCTTCTATTTGACGACTGGTAATCCATCCGGCTTCAAGGGCCTTCAAACCATATTTGCCAAATGCCACGTAATTGCCGGATTGGGCATTACCCTTCATTTTTCCGCGTTGTTTTTTACGATATTTTACTCTTTTGGGCATTAACATCAGATAACTCTCCTAAATCCTATACTTTCCCAATCACTTCGCCATTAAAAATCCACACTTTTACACCAATCGAACCATAAGTGGTCTGAGCAGTGTATATGGCATAATCTATATCGGCTCTAAGTGTATGAAGGGGAATTCTGCCATCTTTATATTGTTCGGTACGAGCCATTTCTGCGCCACCTAGCCGACCGGAGCACATTATTTTAATACCCTCAGCGCCAATTCGCATTGTGGATGTAATCGCCTTTTTCATAGCGCGGCGGAAACTTACTTTACCCTCCAGCTGACGTGCAACATTTTCTGCAACAAGGTAAGCATCCAATTCGGGTTTTTTAATTTCATTAATATTAATTTGCACTTCTTTATTAGTTAGAGCACGCAATTCTTCGCGAAGCTTATCAACCTCAGAACCTTTCTTACCAATAACAATACCTGGTCTTGCTGTATGTATAGTAAGGATAACTCGCTTTGCCGTTCTTTCGATCTCAATTTTAGAAACAGCGGCTTTATAAAGTCTTGGAACAGTAGCTGGTTTGATGAAAAAAATTTTGCTGACAAACTTGATGAAGATTTACGTCTTCGTAAATATGTTCGCAACTTTCACCGTTATATGTGAAGTACGTTTTCTTATTTTACCGGCACGCCCCATTGACATTGGACGAAATCTTTTTAATGTGGGACCGCCGTCTACAAAGGCTGAAGTGATACGAACATCTTTCATATCAACCCGTTCACCCTCATCAATATTGCCCAGATTGGCAAAAGCAGCCTGAACGGTCTTTGCAATAGGTTCAGCAGCATCTTTTCGCGTAAAATGCAGCATGTTCAATGCATCTTCTACACTCATCCCCTGAACCAACTTAATAATCCGTCTAATTTTACGGGGCGACATTCTTAAAAATTTAGTTTGAGCTATTGCTTCCATCGATCTATCTACCTTTTCCAATTATTTAACGCGACTTACCCGCTCAGCTAACTTACCGCCATGACCACGAAATGTACGCGTCGGAGCAAATTCACCAAGTTTATGACCCACCATATTTTCACTGATATATACCGGAATAAACTTATGTCCATTGTGAACAGCGATCGTATGTCCGACAAATTCAGGAAGAATTACACTACGCCTTGCCCAGGTTTTAACAACTACTTTTTTACCTTCACTCTCTAGTTTCTGGATTTTCTTTTCCAGACTTACATCAATATATGGACCTTTTTTTACTGAACGTGCCATTCCTGTCTTCTCTCCTACTTACGACGCTTTACAATGAATGCATCTGATTTTTTGCCTTTTTTGCGGGTCTTTAATCCTTTACTCGGTTGCCCCCATGGTGAACAAGGCTGACGGCCACCGGAAGTTTTACCTTCCCCACCACCCATCGGGTGATCAACCGGATTCATAGCAACGCCGCGGACATTTGGACGCTTACCCAGCCAACGGGAACGACCAGCCTTACCGATCGTAATATTCATATGATCGATATTGGATACCTGTCCGATCGAAGCATAGCATGAAATCGGAATTCTTCGTACTTCACCGGATGGTAGTTTGACCATCGCCCATTTACCCTCTTTAGCTACCAGCTGAGCCGCTGCACCGGCACTCCGTACCATCTGAGCACCCTTTTTCTCTTTCATCTCAATAGCATGGATGGTTAAACCTACTGGTATTTTTTCCAATGGCAGGGAATTACCCGCTTTAATTTCAGCATTTTCACCAGACATAATCGGATCACCGACTTTTAATTTATCCGGTGCAAGGATATATTTTTTCTCACCATCAGCATATTTTATCAGGGCAATTCTTGCTGAACGATTTGGATCATACTCGATACCTTCAACGACAGCTGGAATACCATGCTTATTACGTTTAAAATCTATTATACGATAACGTCTTTTATGTCCGCCACCGCGATGCCAGCTTGTTACACGACCGTGACTATTGCGACCACCTGACTTTTTCAGCGGGGCTAAAAGCGATTTTTCAGGTTCAGACTTAGTAATCTGAACAAAATCACTCACCGTTTTATATCGCTGTCCCGGTGTAATTGGTTTAAATGTCTTAATTCCCATTTAATAACTCCGATTCCGATTACGCATTACCAAATAAATCTAATTCATGCCCCTCTTTCAGGGTCACGATTGCTTTTTTCCATGCAGGTCTCCGACCGTGGAAACGCCCGGCTCGTGTTAATTGCTGCCGAATTTTACCAGGCATATTCATTGTGCGAACCGATTTAACTTCAACTTCGAATTTTTTCTCAACCGCACTTTTTATCTCAATCTTATTGGCATTTTTAGCCACTTTAAATGCATACTTATTTAAAGCATCCTGTAAGCCTGCCATTTTTTCCGTATATAGAGGACTTAATAAAATTTGTTTTTGCTTCATTTTCCAAATACCTCATTCACTTTTTTAAGTGCGCCTTCCTGCATTAGCACTGTATCAGCTTTTAATACATCATAGGTTGAGATCGTAATTGAATCACGCACAGCAACTTTATACAAATTACCCGCAGACTTAACAATACTATTTAAAGCACCATCAGTACATAATAGCACTTTTTTATCAGCCAGATCCAGAGAACTTAGAATTGATAGCATTTTCTTTGTTGATGGTTTCTCAAAATCGAAATTTTCAATGATTTTGATTTTGTCCTCTTTTGCTTTGTAGGATAGAGCCGATTTTCTTGCTAATTGTTTTACTTTTTTATTCACTTTCATACTATAGGTTCTTGGCTCAGGACCAAATACACGTCCACCGCCCACATGATGAGGAGCACGTATGGTACCCTGACGAGCCCGACCGGTACCTTTTTGACGAAAAGGTTTTCTTCCACCACCGCGAACAAAAGAGCGACTTTTTGTCTGATGCGTACCCTGGCGTTTGTTCGCACGAATCAGCTTAACATCAAGCCAGATTGCATGATCATTTGGTTCTATACCAAAAATACTCTCACTCAGATCAACTTTAGTGTTCGTTTTAGAACCATCTTGTTTATAAACATCAACTTTCATCATTCACCCTAAAAGGAATAAATTAAAATTTAATTTCTATTACTGTATTTTTAGCACCAGGCACAGCACCTTTGATAAAAAGCAGATTATTTTCACTGTCTACTTTAACTACTGTGGCACTATTTAATGTAACGCGATCACCACCCATGCGTCCAGCCATCTTTAAGCCCTTAAATACGCGCGAGGGAGAAGAACTTTGGCCGAGTGAACCCGGCGCACGCAAACGATCGGACTGACCATGTGTAACCTGACCACCCTGAAATCCATGACGTTTCATGCCACCCTGAAAACCTTTACCCTTTGATATTCCTGATATTTGAACCCTTAATCCCGGCTTAAAAATATCAGCTTTAATCTCATCGCCTAATTTTAATTCAGCATCTTTTCCAAAATCGAACTCCTTTGAGTAGCGTTTTGCTGAAACGGATGCTTTTGCAAAATGTCCTTTTTTAGGCTTATTTGTCTGTTTTTCTTTTTTATCCTGGTAACTCAACTGAACAGCATTATAACCATCGGTTTCCGATGTTTTTATTTGAGTAACATAACAAGGACCTGCCTGCACGACTGTTACAGGTACAGACAATCCATTATCATCAAATATTTGTGTCATTCCAATTTTATGACCTAATAGCCCCGCCATTAATCTCTCCGAACCTTGAAAATTTATCAGGTTTTAATTTCTATATCTACACCAGCTGGCAATTCTAATTTCATCAGCGCATCAACCGTTTTACCAGTTGCATTCAAAATATCGATCAATCGTTTATGTATTCTTGTTTCAAACTGCTCTCTTGATTTTTTATCAACATGAGGCGAACGTAATACAGTATAAACCGACCGATCGGTTGGCAAAGGTATCGGGCCGGAAATAACCGCTCCGGTTGCCTTAGCAGTTCTGATAATTTTATCAGTTGATTTGTCAATTAAATTATGATCGTATGCTTTTAAGCGTATTCGAATCGTCTGACTTGCCACGCCACTCTCCAGAAATTAAAATATTTTTTTAATTCTTTATATTAATTATTTATTCCTATTCAATAATTTCCGCAACCACACCGGCGCCTACCGTACGACCACCTTCACGAATTGCAAAACGCAACTCCTTCTCCATGGCGATCTCTTTTAATAGGGTCACTTCTACTGTTACA
>JARRPN010000279.1:0-4240 GCA_037382875.1 Calditrichaceae bacterium
CACCTTCTCTTATCGGCAGGGCAGAGGATCAGTCTTATCTTCTTTCTGTATTGTTTAAACATCGTCCTGCGCTTCGATATTTGCATAAGCCCGGATTGATAATGCGTCATGATAAACACGCTTTTGCAGCAGAAACTATAGCTGCGGCGGCTACTGGAAAAATTATTGGTGATTATATTCGTATTCTCATTTTTTCAGCTTATGCCCGGACACTGCCCTGGGATATTAATCAGGTCAAATCGGAAATTGATCCATTTACCGGTTCTTTTGTTTCTCCAATTCCTATGACGATTGTGAGCCTGAGGTTTGCTTTTAAGGTATTGGAATTATCAGAAAAAAGTGATGATGATTTCTTGCTTGAATTCCAAAAAACTGGAAGCGAAAGATTGTTGGAATGGTTCAATAAGTTAAACGATAATAACAACTTATTTAGCGAATTATATAAAAAGGAGTTGGAAGGCTGGAATGTATATTATGATTTACTGGACATCGCTGAAAAGAAGCTGAAACAGGGTGATGAATATGTTTTAAAATTAAAAAATAAAGCGATTAAGCTTGTTGAAAATTGCTTAATTATTAATTAAATGTGTTCCATTTAAAATATGAAAGTAAAGGAATTTCGAAGTAGTTCAGGCATAAAAATAATCGTAGGCCAGGATGACTACAGCAACGATCAGTTGACTTTTAAAATCTCTAGAGCGAATGATCTATGGTTTCATGTCAGTGGTTCACCGGGCAGTCATGTTGTTTTGCAATGTGCCGATTTAGGTACCCCTCCCGATAAAGCAAGTATTAAGGAAGCTGCTGAGCTGGCAGCGTGGTTTTCCAAAATGCGTCAGGGTGGTAAAGTAGCCGTAAAATATTGTCTGGCGCAAAATGTGCGCAAACCGAGGGGCACTAAACCGGGAACGGTGCATATCAATAAAGAAAAGACGATTATGGTGCATCCGAAAGAACCTGAGAATGAAGATTTGGAAAAATCATGGAATTGAAAACATCAGATAAAAAAATTAGGGCAATTATATTTGATCTTGGTAATGTGCTGATTAAAGTAAATTTCGATCGTATGCTTATCAATCAGGTTAAAGAGCAAATGGGTAAATCAGCTCACGAAGTAATGGAAGCCGCTTATAATGATGATTTATTTCAAAAATTTTGTACCGGAAAAATGAGTAAAGAAGTATTTCATGAAGCCATAAATGAAAGGTTTAATCTGGAATTATCTTATGACCAATTCATTTATAAATGGTGTGATATTTTTGAACCGATTAATGGTATGCCTGAATTAATATCGAGGTTACAGGAAAATTATACAATAGGACTATTATCCGATACTGATCCTATACATTGGGATTACCTATTGTATACCTATCCATTTTTGAAGTCAATTAAAAATCCAACTTTGAGTTTTGAGACTGGTTATATGAAACCATCTCCGGAAATTTATCACATTGCAGCTAAGAATGTATTACAGCATCCAAATGATTGCCTGTTTATAGATGATCGGTTAGTTAATGTGAATGGAGCCCAAGAGTTGGGAATGAAAGCCTTCCATTTTATCGATTTAGAAAGACTTATTAATTTCTTGAAGAAGTCAAAGTTAACTTAATGGTTTGTGCAAAGAATAATTTGCACTTTTGGAATAAATGTAGTTACTTATAAATATTGTAATATCCGCTTCGGAAATAAATTTTAATTTTTTTGGTTAAATATGATAATTTGCAGCGGTAAATGATATTAGTTGTATAATTATACATATCTTTAAAAATAAGTTTAGATGAAAGGGAAAAAAATGGCTACCATCCATAAAGTTGAAGAGTTCATGGATAAGAAATTTGTAAGTTTACACGCTGACTTGGATGTATACAAAGCTATTGATATATTCCTCGACAAAGTGGTCACCAGCTCTGTTGTGGTGAATGATAACATGCAGGTAGTCGGTATTCTCTCAGAAAAAGATTGTCTTAAACTAATGACCAAAGGTTCCTATTATCAACTTCCTAGTGGTAAAGTTGCAGATTTTATGACTAAGGATGTTTACTGCATTCCGGGCTATACGGATATATTTAAAATTGCTGATATTTTTATTCACCATAATTTTCGCCGATTGATTGTAACAGATGAAGATAACAAAGTTATAGGGCAGATAACTCGCAGGGACATGCTGCGTATTATTAAACAATTAAAGAAGGAAGAGAAAGAGAAAAAAATTGCGCCGATTATGTAGTTTTTAAAAGAATGATAATAGCTGTGACCAAATTCTGGTTGCGGCTATATTTTTAAATATCTTTATATAATATACAATACTATTCATATTTTTTACGATTAATCATAGATATTTGATTGTGATATCTCACACTATTTCTATTTAAGAATTTACACATATTTTGTAAGTCCCAGTAAATCAGTTTAAAAAATAATTTATATTTGAAATTATTTTTTAAAATCATAATGTTTGCGAAGTGATCAATATTGTGTAAATTTAGCGTGAATTTTGTGACAATCTCAAAAGACTTCTTTGGATGTTGAAAAATCTAATAAAGTTTTATAAAAAGAAATATTTAATGTGAGGTTCCAATGAAAATCAATCAATCATCCCGAATTCTCTTTATTATGCTATTGATTGTGTTTTTTTGTGGGATAACAAATGCAGATCAAAAGAAACCAGGATGGATAAACCAGAGACCAGTAGCAAATGAATATTACATCGGCATTGGTGCTGCGGATAAGGTCGATGGCAATCTCGATTACAGACAAATCGCTAAAGAAAATGCTTTACAGGATTTATCATCTGAAATTACTGTAAATATTACCAGTCAGGTTATCGTTAATCTTATGGAATCATCAGATAATATTCAGGAAGATTTGAAATCACAAATCAGATCTTCTACCAAAGCTAATCTTGAAGGTTACGAATTAGTTGATACTTGGGAAGATGAAAATCAATACTGGGTTTATTATCGATTATCAAAAGGTTTATATGCAAAAAATCGTAAAGCTCGAATCGATAAAGCAACATCACTTAGTTTAAATTTTTTCACCAAGGCTAAAGAAAAGGAAGAGGCCAAAGATCAGGCTGCTGCCCTTGGTTTATATGTACAAGCTCTTCAATCCATCCAGGAATTCATAAGTGAACCTGTTAAAACAGAATACAATGGTACAACTATCTACCTGCAAAACGAACTTTTTAATAGTCTGCAGTCATTGCTCAGTAATATAACCCTGACTACCAACCCGGTCCAGATAAGTGGGACTGTTGGACGTGCTATAAGTGATCCCTTGAAAATCACTGCAATGACCAATGCTGGATCTCCTGTGGCGAATTTACCTTTGTTAGTTCAGTTTGTAAAAGGTGACGGCGATTTAATTTCACATGTAAGAACAGGCATTGATGGCGTTGCCAGTTCCAGAATAACCAGTATCACATCCAGTGAAAAAATGCAAATTGTTAATGTGAAAGTCATTGTAGCCTCTGAGGTGACTCAAAACGAATATCCGTTGATTTATAATTTGTTAAAAAATATGCCGATACCCTCAATCCGGATTATAATCAATGTTGGTGGTTTATCCTGTTTTATGGAATCCTCTGAATCGATTATAGGAGAGATACCTGAAATACTCTATGTGGAACCTAAATTAAAGAAAGTATTAACAGATCAGGGGTTTTCATTTACTGATAATATTGCTGATGCAGATATTTTAATTAAAGTTGAGGCGGTAGCGAGGGAAGGAGCTCAGGTTTATAATTTGTTTTCATCCTTTGCTGATTTGTCTATCTCTGTAAACAATTTAAGAGTATTGATTTCAATTAAACATCTTTATATATTTACGCCTTTTTAAAAAAGAATTAAAGCGTTACCGATAAAGGAGAGATATTCATGAAGATAGTAAGATTTAGTTTAATTATGATCTTGACCGGTCTTTTTATTCTGAGTTGTTCCAGTAAGTTGCCAGAGGCTGAATATTACAGTCTGGCTACTGATGCTTTTAATAAACAGGAGTTCCAAAAATCGATTGAAAATTTTAAGAATATCGTTGATAATTATCCCAAAGGTCAGCGGGCTTCAGAAGCCTTATTTATGCTGGGTTATATCAATGCAAATCATACCAAAGTTTTAAAAGAGGCTGAAAAATATTATAAACTTTTCATCGAAAAATATCCTAATGATGAACTGACCGATGATGCTGAATATGAGCTTAAAAATCTGGGAAAGGATATCAATGATTTGCCCATATTCAA
>JARRPN010000280.1:0-3772 GCA_037382875.1 Calditrichaceae bacterium
AATACAAGTATATGCTTGCTTATCATGGTAAGAATAATCTTACAAATTTTGATAGTTTGTTGTACAAGTTAAACTTCCTGGAAGATTTTGGAGAATGGCATTTAGTGCAGTTGGTGTATGGAATTACTGTTAATGAACACACTGGTCAGCCTCTCAAGTTAAGGGCTGAAGAATTTTCTCCTGATAATTACGGAGCTATTACCTATCATAAATCTGTTATGCTTTTGCTGGCTCTGGAATGGCTTTTAGGGGAAGATGTTTTCCAAAAAGGTATCAATACTTACTTTGCCCGATGGAATGGTAAACATCCTACTCATGAAGATTTTTTCAATATTATGGAAGAAGTCAGCGGCAAGGATTTGGAGTGGTTTGTTGAAGAATGGTACAATAAAACATCATACAGTGATTTTAAAATTGTCAAAACTAAAACAGAAAAACATGATAATAAATTCATCACAGAAATATATGTAAATAATAAAGGGACTATGAAAGGCATGCCGGCACCGGTTCAGCTTGTAACAAGTAGCAATGATACGATAGCGGGACGATGGTCAGGAAATAAAGAACAACCCGTCGAAATTACTCACACTGATCCAGCTAAAAAAATCGAAGTAAACTTAAATAGAGTCATCTATGAGTCAAATTACCTGAATAATACAACGATTCCTGATTTTGACATCAATTTTTTAGCTCAATTTCCAAGATTTGATACGTATGCTATTAATCTCCTGCCCTATTTCTGGCACGAAAGTTACAAAGATAAATTCAGACTTGGTATTGGATTCTGGTCGGGTAATCCATTTTTTAAACATTATTTTGCCCATGGTTCTTTTTATTATGGAACCGGCTCCGGTAATATAGGTTATGATTTTAATATTACAAATCGTTATAACAGTTTTTTTAGTAATTTTATTGACGTAGGTGCAACGATAAAAGACATGGATGGTTTAAAACGATATTCTGTTGAATTAAAAAGTGTTTCAATAAATCCAGAGGATTCTCGTTATCATTATTTATTTAAACTTAATTTTGATAATGTAAAACTATATGACATGGCATACAACGATCACTCAGTTTTCCAAAAAACAAGGTATAGCACGATATCATTAACTTTTTTTAATAAGTTTAGAAGAATGCTATATTATTATAATACACAGTTATCTGTTGAAAAAGCTTTGGATATCCTGGATTCAGAAACTAATTTTACAAAAGCTGAATTTGAATTTTTTTATAAAAGATATCTTACGAAAAAATCTCAAATAAAATTTAGATTATACGGCGCGGGACTGTGGGGAAGTGATATTCCAAATCAGGAGTTAATATATTCCGGCGGTGATACAGATCCAAAGCACAAACGGTTTGCTCTTGGTCGCCGGGGAGCAGAAGCACCGTTAAGAATCTGGACCTTTAACAGTAAAATGAATATGCCCGGATATTCAGACACAGACAATCCCTACCGAGCTGGCAGAGCTGGTGCATCAATGCGATTTGAATATAAACGGGAACCATTTCCGGCTATTTATGCTGCAGGTGGAAGTATAAGTACTACTATCGATGATTTCGGTAAAGATTACATTGCCGAATATGGTCTGATTTTGGGCGGTGATAATTTACATTTTGTATTCCCAATTTATGTGACCGATCCATCACCCGATGAAAAGCATGTGGCATTTAGGTTTCAATTTAATTTTAAAATACCAATAAATATATCTTATTAATTATGTCAAAATTCTCTATTCGGAAAAAAATAATCAAACCCTTATCAAATTCATCCTTTGGTCATGAATTTATTTATCAGGCTAAAAAGCTGACCGGAAGATTACCTGATCCGGATTATAATTTTCCACAACATATTAGTTTAGAAATATCAAGTCTATGCAACCTGGCTTGTGTACATTGCCCTCCCCAAAGTCGAGAATTCAAAGAACATCATCGTCAAAAAGGGAATATGGATATTCAGTTATTTAATAAGGTCATGGACGAAATTGATCAGCAGGGGTCTAGACATATAGCATTGCATAAAGATGGTGAACCATTATTGCATCCGGAAACCAGTTATATTTTACAGCGCGTCAAAAAGAATCAAAATCATACTGTATATCTGACCACAAATGCACATCGTTTGACACCAAAAATCGGAAATGAAATTTTAGACAATCAAATCAATGTAGTCAATTTTAGCATTGGAGCCTATTCAGGAGAATTTTACAATAAGGTAAGAGGTCGAGGTTTTGATCGGGTCATGGAAAATATTCATGGATTTCTAGATCTAGTGACACAGTCGGAATGGCAACCAGAGATCCTGGTGCAAATTATAAATTTGCCTGAGTATGATGAAATGCAAGATGAAATAAAAAACTTTAAAAAGTACTGGTCCGATTACAAGGTGGGATTACAAATTTGGGATAAGCTTAACTGGGGCGTCTATGATATCAATCAAACAAAAATTAAGCGTTATCCCTGCTATTCACTCTGGAAATATATATTCGTTAATTCAGACGGTAAAGCTTCTGCCTGCTGCATGGACTGGAAGCAGGATTTAATTATTGGTAATGCAAATAAACAAAGTTTATCCGAAATCTGGAAAGAATCTCAACTAAAAGAATTACGACAAAAACATATCAATGGCCAAGAAAATACTTTACCCATTTGTGACCAATGCAATTACTGGAGCTGGCTGCCAAAAATATCTAATTATAAAATTTAGACTGCTTATATAGTAAAAAAACCGGATGAAAAATAATCTCACCCGGTTCATATTCGCTAGAATTAATATTATTCATATTCCGATGTCATTATAAACAACGGTTTCATCTCAAAACTTTCATAGACTGGTCTTAGGCGTTGTGTATTATAATGTTTTTTAACATTAACCAGTTTCTTGGAATTGGTAATCACTTCAATCGGCGTATTATCATAACGGCCGTTTTTTAACACAACCAGGCGACCGTGGATTTTATCCAGAATTAAATCCAGCGCTAGATTACCATAAGCCATTGGTACGATTGAGTCGATGGCGTCAGGATCGCCTCCACGCACAAGGTAGCCTAATTTCTGTGTGATTACATTAACACGTCTCCCTTTATTATATTTTGGAGAGATTTCTTTAAGTTTTGCAGATACCATTTCACCGATACCACCGAGTTTCGCATGGCCAAACATATCTTTTTCCATATCGGAGAAAACCATTTCACCGCCTTCGAACATGGCGCCCTCAGAAATCAATACAACCGAATAATTACTCGGATTTCTATTGCGATCATAAGTTAATAATTCAGTAAGTTGTTCTATGTTAAATTTATGTTCCGGAATTACACAACGGTTTGCTGCACCAGCCATTGTTGGAAGCATAGCTGTGAATCCGGCATAACGACCAAATACTTCTAATACAAGAAAACGTTCATGAGATCCTGCAGATGTTCTGAGACTGTTGGTCATTTGAATGGTTCTGGTAACACAAGTGCTGAATCCAATACAATAATCCGTTCCAGGCACATCATTATCCATGGTCTTAGGAATCGCAACCACTTTGACACCTTCCTGGTATAAACGAACACCATAACTTAATGTATCATCACCGCCAATTGGAATTAGATAATCCACGTTTAGAAATTCCAAGTTTTTAATAACTTCAGGTGTTAAATCATTAATCTCATCAGTGTATTTATCTTTAAGATGTTTAGGTACGTTAACCGCTGGAACATGACTGGCACGTGTTCTGGAACTATGCAAAAAAGTTCCACCTGTCCTACCAGCTTTATTTACAATTTCT
>JARRPN010000280.1:3804-5693 GCA_037382875.1 Calditrichaceae bacterium
CTTTATTTACAATTTCTTCTGTTAGCACAGTATAGCAGCCACTATTATCAGCTTTTTTATCACGGACAAGTTCAACTAAACCAGCCCAACCTCTTTTTATACCTATTACCTGATATCCTTCACGTATTGCTCGGATTGTGACGGCTCTTATAGCCGGATTTAATCCCGGCACATCACCACCGCCGGTTAAAATTCCAATAACACCTTTAATCCTTTTAACATTCGCCATAAAACAAAATCTCCTCTTCTTCAATTTTTTGTAACATACAAATTAGAATATATAATATAAATTTTTTTAGATTCAAATTTGATTGCAGGGAAGATAATCAAACATATCACTTTCATCAATATCTGACATATATTATTTATACTATTTTTTATATATAAATTCATATTTATGACAAGCATAAAATATATATACGCCATATAGGCAATCTATCCGCCATATAGTCTGTTTAAATTTTTAACAATCGTTGTGTGTAATTTCTGATAAGTTATTGATTTTACTTTATTTAACTACAAATCAATACAAATTGGCACAGCAGATGCACAATATATGGTAAAAAATAATAACAAGATTAAACCAAATGGAAGGAGTAATATTATGACATTAGTAAAATGGGCACCACGCAGAGTAGATAATATCTGGAATACTGGCATTGATCGCTGGTTCGATAATTTTCTAAATTCAGATTCAAGATTATCTGATGATGTAACAACGGTTTATCCGGTTGTCAACATAGAAGAAACTGAAAATGAATATTTAATTTCTGCTGAATTACCAGGCATGGAGAAGAAAGATATTCATATTTCTCTTGAGAACAATGTTCTCGCAATTAGTGGTGAAAAGAAAAGCGAATCCAAATCGGATGAAAAAAATTATCATCGCTTTGAGCGCACTTATGGAAAATTCTATCGTTCATTCGAATTACCACACAGTATTAACCAAGATAATATTGACGCCGGTTATAAGAACGGTATACTAAATATTAGTTTGCCGAAAGCTGAAGAAGCCAAACCAAAACAGATCGAAGTCAAAGTTAAATAATTGATTGCCTCTGCACAAAAACGCCGGCTGAGTTCCGGCGTTTTTTATTTACACAAGTTATACTAAGGATTTATTACCCTCTTTTCCCTCAGCCACTTTTTCGATATATTCACTAATTTTAATGTTAATTCCGGTTTCCGCGGATGCATATGCCCTTCTTCAAGTATGATAATCGTCTTGGAATCCGGCACCAGCTGATGCAATTCCTCCCAGCTGTTAGGCGGTATTTGATCATCCATAGTACCATTAATTATTAAAAACTCATTATTCATCCACGGAAGATGCAGCGCAGGCTCAATGGGATGAAGAGCAGTCGCTACAAACCATGATGCCAGCATCTTAAGTGGAAGCGATGTTTTTTTCATATTCTTCATCAATAACTGATAATATCCCACGCCACCATATGCGATAACACCGGGAGCTAATATTCGATTTTTTAAATTATCCAGGTGGTATGCAGCTGGAATAAAAAATGAGCCGAAACTATATCCTGAAAGGTTTATCCGGTTGGTGTCAGCCCAGGATTGCTCATGCACCCAATTAACCAGGCTTAATATTTGTGCGGGTACTTCAAGTATTTTTCTATGAACAATGGGTATCTGGCTCAACGCAGAATTATTACGCCACTGATCAGTTTTGTATGGATACTGATAAATAATAACCGCATTATTGCCCGGATCGGAAATGTATCGAAAATTATGAATCCCAATTTCCAGTCCACCCAGCACGATGATTACCGGCATCGTTGGCGTATACCGGATTAGAGGTAAACTGACATATGTTTCAATCTTGCCGATATTTTCTGTTGATAAAATGATATGGCGATATTCCCTTTCTTCAG
>JARRPN010000281.1:0-3772 GCA_037382875.1 Calditrichaceae bacterium
CAGTTTCCGTGATTGCCATTAATGACACCACAAATGAAATAAGATGGTATTTAAATAAGACAGACAGTAAATACTGGTTTGGCGGTACTGTTATTGACACGGCCGTTACTACTAAGTTTAATGGCATTGGCTTTTGGACCAAAGATGGTGAACATACTGAATTGAATATAATGGGTGCCAGAGCTGCACTTGGAAATCCAATTACCATCTTATTTCATTTGTGGTGTCATTAATGGCAATCACGGAAACTGCCCAGTTGTATGTTCCTCCTAAAATTGCAGCATTACGGGGGGCCTGATTTACCACCGGTCCAATAGGACCACCGCCATTACTATATGTACTTGGCCAGTTACCATTTATAATTGTCCAGACTGAACCATTACCGCCGCTGCCGTTTGGTTGGTCAGTAGTACCACTTTTTGGTGTAAACTCGTACCCATAAAAACCGGTACCTGCAGCACCAACCCATCCGGCAGTGTCTGTATACTGATTTTGCAGAGAAAGGCTGTCTCTGAAAATTAAGGCAAAACGCAGTGCAGTATAGGAATCACCCGGGTCACCTACAAATTCCAATTGACCGCTGACGACAACAGCTTGATCCATAGTTGCTTCAAGAGTATCAAAACCACCAAACAAAGAAGATCCGTTTGTTGCCATTGGTTGTGTACCTGCTATACCTGCATCACCTGGAGCAGTAGAGGAATCATTTGTTACATCCCAGGCATATCCCAAACCATCTTCACCCCACTCGGAAATAAGAGTGGGATCCGGTTCTTGTACTACAACAATACTGTCAACCCAGATCTTAGTGCTATCATTCTGAGAACCGCCATAATGCAACTTCACCATGTTAGTCGGTACATCTTCGGTTGCAATCATTTTATAGGTGTACACCGTGGGTGTCGTAGCGATTGGCTCAATTACATTTATACGTTTGGTATAAGGATCACCTGCTAATTCAAACAAAACATTAATACTGGCACCTTCTTTATCCGCTACAGCCATAAAAGAAAGCGTATATTGATTACCAGCGAGCAGCGGACAATCCGCAACTCTTTGAATATTGTATGTCGTTGCGCTTGCTGTATTAATATCAGCCAGGTATGAGTTTTTACCTGAAAGTACCGAGTTCGTATCAATTGAAAAAGTGACATCGGTTGAACCTTCTATCCAGCCAGTATTCCACTTACCGTCACCATCATCAAATTGATCGGATAAAATTACAGTCTGTGCCAACAAACCTACAGATAAGCACAGAACAAATAGAACAATTAATTGTAGTTTCTTAACCACTTTTGTTCCTCCTTAATTATTGGTTAGTGTGTTGGAAGCTAATAAAACGTAAGATTAGGGAATAAAATTATTTATTTCAGGGCCAAATCACCTCCTTCTATAAATTATTTCACAAATAAAATAGTAAGCAAAGATAAAATGTTCCGGTAATTATGGAGTTAATTACCGGAACAATATTAATTTAATGATTTTATTTCATCAAAATCAATTTCTTTGAGATGGAAACATCACCAGCCTGCAGTTTATAGATATATACGCCGCTGGCCAGATTGTTAGCATCAAATGTTGCCATATAGCTTCCTGCTTTTTGGTTACCGTTCTGAAGAGTGGCAACCAGCTGCCCTAATGTGTTGTATACTTTTAAAGATACCTGACCTGTTACTGGTACAGAATATTCTATATTTGTCGTTGGATTGAAAGGATTTGGATAATTTTGTTTCAGCACATATTCAACAGGCAAAGTGGTAGAAATATTTTTAATAGCATCAACACCGCTGAGTTTCGTGTTAATAAAATCCCACTCGGTTTCTCTCTGAGCTTCCCATACCGGTAATTGATCCGGATACCAGTTTAAGTCACCCAAGGGAAAACCACCCATGGCGGCAGTTTGATAATCTGCATTATTGTATGCCAGATTCTCAGGTAAAGGCCATTCCTGTTTTAATCCGGAATTCCTGTCGTAAGCCCATTGGATATCCAGCCCGTTATACCATCTGCCATCCAAAAATAATTTTAATGTATCTACGTTGGTTGGCGGTACAATAAATTCAGGATCAGCAGTATAAACCGATGCCCAATCTACATTCATACCCGGGTACATCTTATTACCATCAATATCCACAGAATCAATAAAATCCTGTTCAGCATCACTAAGCATGGGGGATATAAGCCGTATTTCAAAATCTTGCCTTTGCTGATGAAGATCCACAGCTTCGGGACTATTTATATAATAATCCTGTATCCAGGATTCATGTGTATAAACAATATTAGCGATATACAATCCACGTTCTGCATCAGTAAAGTCAACATATTCTGTAAATCCGAAAGAATCCACTTCTGTAAGACCGTTAATTAAACCTCCGCCCGGGCCGTCGCATTCACCCGCATCGAAAAGTTCCATTACTGCCCGACTATCTAGTGCCTCACCGTCAAGGCTATCAGGACACACATCAAGTGGTCTGTATCCCCAGAGGTAGGGATTAACAAAAATAGAATTCGTTATGGCGGTATTTCTTAACCAACCAGCCGACTGATAAGCCCATTCTATGCAGTTTATTAGCGTACAATGATTTATATGAACATTGTCACCAAATTCATTTCCTTCCTGCATGACAATTCGGCCAAGATTTGAAAAGGTACAGTTTTCAAATAGTAGACTATCATAATGGAAATGCTGACTTTCGTATGGAAATGATACGGCGCGACCATAGTACCGGAAATGATTATCCGATAAATTTCTAAAATAACAATTAGTAAATTTACCAATAAAATGGTCTGCCTTTACAGTAATCGCACCCCCGGCTTCCGAACCAATCGGGCAAAAATCAAAGATAACACGATCAAATGTACCTCGTTCTTTATCAATATCCTGCCCTTCACCGATAGAATCCTCAAATGTAATGGAGGTAGATATTTGATTGCCTAAAAGATCTGCATGGCGAACCCAAATATTTTTTAAGGTGACATCGCCATAGCTTTGAATAATATAAGCTGTATTAACATCCTGGTCTGTCCAGACAATTTGAGGAGGTGCCGAATCCTGGTCATCCCCGGGTTTATCTGCAACAATTTCCAGGCTTTCCCCAAGATTGATAAAAATACTTTTTGACAGCACATACACATCAAACTGGGTTAGTTTAAATACTTTATTATTAATGGTGCCTGCATCTTTAGCTGCATCAATAGCGTCATTTAATGAGCCGACTGCTCCACCTGTATATATACCATCAACATAGACGGTATCCTGTGCAAATATAAATCCTACAGTTATTATTATTACTGTAAAGAAAAGTAAAAATTGCTTCATAAAATACTCCTTTGGTTAGTAAAAATTTCCAGATTAATTAGTTATGGTTTCCTCCTGTTATTTAAATTTTACAAATTTTCATATGTATTAATAACGGATTCGTAATCCAAGATTTGCGGTAAGTCCATAATTACGAATTCCCTGGTATCCGCCTGTGGAACTTTGTGTCCACTCGTTGTCCCGATCATTTAAATTAGCGACATCAAGAAAGAGTTCACTGTTAAACCATGGTAATTGCTGACGAGCAGAAAAATCTATCCTGAAGTATGGTTCTGTATAGGAGTCATTTTCAGGATTCCTTGTTTCTATATATCTGGCCGCATTGTCTGTAAACAAAAACGAGACTCTTGCAGAAAATCCTTTATAATCCATACCGATATAGGAGTTTAAGACATGATCGGGTTGATCAAGGAGTCTGCCCGCAGCTAAACTATCCGTATAAATTGTAACTAT
>JARRPN010000282.1:0-3768 GCA_037382875.1 Calditrichaceae bacterium
GTACTCAAGGCATCTGGTTCAACAGTTAATTCCGTTAATTTAGTATAGATGAGCAAGAGAAAATCCAAGTGTACGTCCTGCCGAATGATTCCCTCTACAACTCCATTTTTGAATAACCTGCCATACAGATTTTCCAACCGATTCAGCCTCATCGTTTGATAATATTCCCACAAATCGGGAGTTTGTCTATGTAGATCAGTTAGAAATTCCTGACTGACTTTTATAAGAATTTTTCCAGTAAATTGTGTTATTGCGATTAGTTTTTCCTGGAAATTTTTTGTTGTGTCCACTATAATAGATTCTAGGTTTGTATTTATTTCGGAATTAATTTCCTCCAGGACTGCTTTTACAAGGTCTTCTTTAGTAGGGAAGTATTTATAAATTGTACTTTTGCTTGTTCGTAGTTCAGCAACAAGACTGTCCATAGAAACCTTATAGAATCCATACTTAAAAAATTTTTTAGAAGCAGAATACAAGATTCTTTTTCGTGTTTTGGATGATTCCATTAAATACCCTATAGTACTAAAATAGTTTGTTTAGTACTAATATAACTAAACTTTTGACAAAGTCAAGAAAAATATAATATAACCATTGTAGATTAACTTGTCTTTTAGGTTTATATTTGAAGAAAATAAAGAAGTTTTATTCTATCATAAGCATTTTGATTTAATTTACATATGCTTAATCCATTGCTCATGCCGAACCGATCACGCCCATCTGAAAAACGCCCGCCCGTCAGGACGGCATGCCGGACTGATCTGGCGGACAAGCGCTTTTCAATTACGAGAAGTATATTGCCAGAGGAGGGGCATGGGTGGTTGGCTTAGCTCAGTCGGTAGGGCAAAAGTAACTGGCTTGTTTCGTTTTTAGTTGCTTATAATAAAAGAATAGGAAATTTCAATGTTTTATTGGTTTCGCGAACGTCGCCGAAAAAAACTAACGCAGGCCATTTTCCCTTCTTCATGGGAGGATATAATCCGCCATAATGTAGCCCACTATTGTATGCTGGAAGATATCGAGCGTACTCACCTGCGTGCTCTCATTCAAGTGTTTATCGCTGAGAAAAATTGGGAAGGTGCAGGTGGCCTGGAACTTGACGACGAGATTCGCGTCACAATCTCAGCTCAAGCCTGTCTGCTTATTCTGGGTCTGCCCCATAACTATTATCAGAATATCCAAACCATCATTGTCTATCCCTCAACCGTAGTAGTGCCGCAACGAAAACTGAGGTCCTTTGAAATTACCGCTACCCCTTTGAATATTGAGCAGCCAATTCTCGGGCAAGCATTCCAACAGGGACCTGTAATCATAGTATGGGATGCAGCACTGCGTGGAAGTCGCCATCCGGAGTTGGGTCACAATGTCATTTATCATGAATTTGCTCATAAATTAGATATGCTCGATGGCGCAGCTGATGGCACACCGCCATTACGTGACAGGGCAGAATATCGAGACTGGATTCTCGTGTGTTCGCGCGAATATCAACGATTAAAAAACGATGTTGCCATGGGCAAGAAATCATTTCTCAATCCCTATGGCGCTACAAGCGAGGCGGAATTTTTTGCCGTTGCTACAGAAAAATTTTTTGATCAGCCACAGTTAATGTTTGAGCAGGCGCCAGAGCTATATCGTGTTTTGCAGGAATACTACCGTCAGAATCCCTACGAACGCGTAACTAATAAAAATTGCAGGGAGAAAAATAAAAATCAAACTCAATAAGGAATTAAAGCTATAAAATGTCCTGACAAATTGTTCCGGCTGAACCGATCATCTCGTCGGCTAAACGCCCGCCCTTCAGGACGGTATGCCGGACTTATCTGGCGGACAGGCGCTTTTCAATTACAAGAAGTGTATTGCCAGGGGAGGGGCGTGGGTAGGCGTCCTGGTTCGGCCATTATAAAGCTAAGTAAAAGAATGAATATGTGAGAAGGTAATTAAATGTCTAAATCTAAAGACTTTGCTATAAATTATGACAGTCAGGTCAGAGAATATGATAGCTATGGTCATGATGTGCTTTTTGGAATGAGCTTTGAGTTTGTTCAAGCGAATGAAAAACTACTTGATATTGGCATTGGTACTGGCCTGGCCTCGATAAAATTTTACCATCTTGGATTAAAAGTGTTTGGATTGGATTCATCACAAGAAATGTTAGATGCATGTCAATCAAAATCGTTTACAGAAAGTTTAAATTTGTATGATATGAAAAGTGATCGAATACCATATGAAGATAATTATTTTAATCATGTTATCTGCTGTGGGGCGCTTCATTTTATCGGGGATTTAAAAGATCCATTTAATGAAATTAAGCGAGTAATGAAACCAGAGGGAATATTCTCTTTTACTATTGCACCTCAAAATTCTGAAGTAAATTTTGCGAAGGAGAACACAGCCTGGGGTGTGCCAATATTCAAACATTCTGTGACATATATTATGAAATTACTCGAAGAGAATGGTTTTGAGCTGCTTAAAGAACAGAGGTTGCTAATTAAAGGTGCAGATAAGCTTAATTATGATATGTTGTTTTCTGTTTTAGTAGCAAAATATCAATAAGTTTTTAGGGAAATGAAGTAGCCATATAATAATCGTTCTTAGAACGACTATGGTAGATGAATTCAGCGTTAAGAATAAATAAATAGGCCAAATTTTAAGGAGTTTCATGATGAAAAAAACTGTATTTTGGATTTTTGGAATCCTTCAAAATTTATCCTTAGGTGTTATAGTTTTCCTGTTATTCAGGGCTTTAAATTTAATCAAAGGTGAAAGTATAATTGGATTGGATACTCAAATCTTATTAAGTATTTCTTTTCCATTGTTTTTATTCTTTGTTGAATATGCGATTTATGAAAAGAATTGATGAATATCGTGATATTTTTAAGATGCCGAGTTGCATTAAATCAATATTACGGTTTGCTTTACTGTGCATCCTGGTTATATGTATTTCTGATGCGCATATTAAGAACAGCTTGGGAATTCGGCAGGCAATGCTTAAATATCCTCCCCTGGGAATTAATGGCAGCTGGATTTCAGAGCATGTAAAGAATCCTATTTCATCCCATTGTACAGTATTTTATGCTTCGGATGGGATAACTATTTTAGGAGGAAATAATGAGGATTGGTCTGATCCGGATACAAAATTCTGGATTATTCCTTCAACAGATGGTAAATACGGTTGGATAAAATTCGGATTTGCAAGTGGATTTCCGCAGGGTGGTATGAATGAGCATGGTCTGTTTTGGGATGCGACTGGTTGTACTTACCTTGAAATGCCCTATTCTGAAGCTCATAAAAAGAAGTATTCAGGTCCGTTAATGAAGAAGGTTATGGAAGAATGCGCAACTGTACAGGAAGCATGTACTATTTTTGATAACTTTTATTGTGATGATCAATATAAAGCACAATACCTTATTGGTGACGCCACGGGTGTTTCGGTGATTGTTGAGGGTGATAGTATCATTTTAAAAAATGGTCCTTTTCAGGTAGCTACAAATTTTTATCAGTCACATCCGGAGCTTGGCGGATACCCCTGCTGGAGATATGATACAGCTATATCCATGCTGGAAAATAGTGATAATATCTCTCCCAATCTATTTGGTTCTATTCTATCTGCTACGCATCAGGAAGGTTCCTATCCGACACAATATTCCAACATCTATGATCTAATTGGAAATATTATATATCTTTTTCACTTCCACAATTTCGAAGAGTTTATCAAAATCAATTTGATAGATGAACTGAAAGAAGGAAATCGTTCATTCGAATTGCCGGATC
>JARRPN010000283.1:0-3758 GCA_037382875.1 Calditrichaceae bacterium
AACGTACCTTCAAAGTAAAATCGGCAGAACCTTCTGTTACTGTAAGTTTGGTCTGTTCCTCATAAGGAAAAGATGTTATCTGTTTAATTTTTATGCCTTTATCCTTCCAGTTGAGTTCGGAAGCTAAAAAAAGGTTCAGGTACAAGGTATCTTTTGAATGGGTATAGATCAGTTCATTGTACTTGCCGTGGTTTTCCATACCCGTACCTACACAGCACCACATGGCTTCGTTAGGCGCAGAATAAACCCGGTAGTGACGGGGACGCGCCGGGGTAAAATATACATAACCACCATGTTCAGGATGCTGGGTCGATAGGATATGATTATACATGGTACGTTCATAATAGTCGATATACCTGGCTGCAGGATGCACTCTGAACAAATCCTCGGTCAGTTTGAGCATATTATATGAATTACACGATTCAGGTCCGTCATTAACATTGACAAAATCAATACATCCGCTTTTAGTTGGGAAATGCTCTCTTCTGCTGTTGCCGCCAAAAGCCAGGGAACGATTCGCTGTAACTGTTTCCCAAAAGAATCGGGCTGCCTTATCATATTTTACATTTTCACTGAGTTCTGCTATTCGTTCAAATCCTACAAACTTCGGTATCTGTGTATTGGCGTGTTTATTGTCAAGATTATCAATACCCTCCGACAACGGGTCAAGAAATGCATGGTGCGAATATCGTTTCGCGGCAATTAGGTATTTTTCATTTCCTGTTATTTGATACGCATCGGCAAAAACTTCATTTATTCCCCCGTGTTCCGTGTTCAGCATTGTTTGCATTTGTTCATCTGAAAGACCGGAAGTAAGATCAATACCCCAATCACAAAATTTAAGGAACATCGTTTTCGCTTCTTCATTATGAGCATACAACCAGGCATCTCGCAGTCCTGCAAACATTTTATGCAAATTATAAAAGGGCGCCCATGAGGAAAAATAAACACTAAAATCGCCTTGTTTAAAAGCCGACCATAATTTTGAACTATTGGGGAAACCACCAACGTATCCCACTCCCCATTCCACATTATTAATGGCATTGGCTTCCTGACACGCTTTAAGTTCCGAAAGCATATATTCCATACGTTTCCTGCACTCCGGGTTACCGGTCGCAGCATAGTTCATAGCCATTGCCGAGAGATAATGACCGCCTACATGTCCATCCAGACCCGCCCAATTAGGATAACATTCGGCTTTTTCAGGTAAACCGGCTTCTTTGCGGTAAGGCGCCAGCAACCGGTCGACATCATACTTGAGAAGTACTTCAATGTTTAGGTCGCGTGCATGTTTAAAAGGTCCATCAAGTAATTTGACATCCTGCAAAGGAAACTCGTTAGAATACAAATTATCCTGGGCATTTAGATTAACTAAAAATATAAAATAAACGACCGCAAAAATAATTAAAGAGAATTTTATCATTTGACTTATCCTTAATTCCTAATTAAAGCAATAAAACATACAGAGTTCAGCCTTATTGCCGTTTAACTATTTTATACCGGTTGAACGATCAATTTCTTTTAAAAAAAGACCGGCACTAAAAAGCAGATACATTTATATCCATTAGCGCCTAGTCTTATCATATATGGTATATACAAGAAAACGCCCCGGCCAATAATTATCAAAGGCATTTATACCGTATGCTAATTTGAGCCTGCTTCAAGCACAGCTTTGAACGCCGGTTTGGGCTGTAATTCGCGATCAAATAAAAGGGCGTCCTGCCCCCAGCGCCACGACCGTCTGTCGCTGATGCCCCAGAAAGTAACGCGCGAAATGGCATCTGAGTGACGCATGAAGATTTCAAACAATGCCTTGTATACTTCGGCCTGTTTTTCGTAATTTTCCGGAGGAATGGGTTCAGCTTTACGACCAAATCCAAAGGCGCCACTGTTCTCTCCCGTCGCTGTTACATCCAGTTCGGTGATAGCAACCTGCAATCCCAAAGACGCATAGTTGATAATCGCTTGCTCCACGTCCTTTAGATCGGTGTCGAGGTGCCAGTGCCCCTGGATACCCACGCCGTCGATTGGAGCTCCCTCAGCGATAAGTCGCTTAAGCAATATCAAGGAGCTGGCGTGTTTGCCTGTGTTCTCTACAGCACCCTGCTCGATATTATAATCGTTGTAATATAATTTTGCGTCCGGATCGGCCTCATGCGCCCACTTGAAAGCCATGGTCAGCACTTCCGGCCCGACGACCTGGTACCAGCTGAAAGTCCGCAGGTTTTCCGTCGTACAGTCACCACTGTCGGCTATAGATTCGTTGAACACATCCCATCCAGTGATGTGTCCTTTGTATCGTCCGGCTACGGTCATGATGTGGTTTTTCAGACGTTCCATCGCCACTTCGCGGCTTGCCAGCGGTCCTGCAATACGGCTACGCCAAAATTCAGCCATACTGGGACGTGGACCATTGCGATTCCAATTCCTGGTTACCTCAACTGTTTTCGAAGGATCTTCCTGGAAGAACCAGGGCGCTGTCTGCGAATGCCAGGCCAGTGTATGTCCCCAAACTTTGACCCCGTTCTGCTCGCACCACTCGACCAGCGTATCGGCGGTTGTAAAGTTGTATTCATTTTGCGATGGGTGGATTGGCTGCGGTTTCATACAATTTTCCGGAGTCAGGATATCATATTGCTTTTTAATATTTGCCAGTTCGGCATCGGAATACCCCTTCAGATCACCAGCCGTACCTATAAGGAATTTCCCGGCATACACCTCTTTAAGAACCTTTGAGGATGTCGTATCTATATCGTTCTGACCATATAAAGTGACAACCACCATCGCACACAAGATAAAGCTCGATACTACAAATCTGTTCATCATTTTTTCCTTCCTTTAGATAATTTTAAATGCTTTGCAGCCTGCAAGTGTACAGACTTTCATATATACTTTTTTCAATTCGGTTAAAACCCTTCATCAGAATTCTGTTTTGGATAAAGATTCAACTTCTTTTAGCGAAGAGATCGGTATGATCGTAAAACCGTAACGGTACCCCATTGCACTTGGCCTTATCAGATACGGTTCATGAGGCCATCCGCCCCAGCTATCGTCACCGGCAACACCTATCTGGCGATAGTCAATGTGCACTTCGACCAATTTTTTAGGATTAATATCATTACTGTGCTGCAGGTTTTTATCTTTGTCCGGCCCGGCATCAAAATCTTCTATCGGATTATTCAGCGCATTGAATTCGATTAATGAATCGGCAACCACCAAAAGTCCACTGCCATCATCTTGTGTTAATGCCATCCAGCGCACATCCGTTCGATGCCCGTTTTCCTGTGGGCGGATATAAGGCACATATAGCTCAGTAACCGCCGACTTATAACGTCCCACAAATGTTGAAGAATTTCTATCGCAATAATTTTCCCATGGACCTCGACCCAAATATTCAAGCTGCGTAAATTCGAATGGTATTTGCATTTTCATCCCAATGCGTGGAATTACCGGTACTTCGCCGTCTTTTGTTTCCAGCAGGTTCTCAACTTTTATTGCGCCATTACCCATAATGGTATACTGTGTTTCCCAGGTCGATTTTAAGGAATCAAGATTATATTTAACTTCGACTTGCACTGTGTTTCCTTTTTGACTTGTTTTGACGCTTGCTGCATTTGGTGTCTGTTCTGAAACTTGCTTCCAGAGACGGCAGATTTTGGGCATTTTCCAGCCATAATCGTTATCAGTTGGGGCGCGCCAAAAAGCAGGTCGAGGCCCGTATCCGTTTAGCAGTAGTTCTTTCCCTTTACTTTTGTAAG
>JARRPN010000284.1:0-8697 GCA_037382875.1 Calditrichaceae bacterium
CAATAATTACTTTACAGAACGTTTTTTTCAAACCGACCTTCAGTAAAAATTGTAGCAAATTCTGATGAGCGAAACGTAAAAATTCTGACTGCCTGCCCGGCGTGCCTCGTGACGGGTCTGAGTCCCGTTCTTCGGAGCGAGTTTCAGAATTTTAGTGAAGCGAATTATAGAATTTCAAGATTTTTACTGTCAGTCTTGATTTTTTGGCCTGTCCGGCTCAGACGGGTTCTTTTTGATCAAGCAAAAAGAACATTAATAATAATTACTAATGACCACTAAATACAAATGACGCGCGCAGAGCACTTGACCAATGAATACTGACACTAACAATTCATCATGCATAATTTATAATTCTTATCTGCAAACTGCCAACTGCCTACTGTTCCTGTTTTACCTGTCTCTCGTTTCCCGTCTCCGTTCTCCGTTTTTACTTCACCAGTAACATCTTCTTTACCGCATTAAACGATCCGGCTTTAATTCGATAAAAATATACCCCGCTGGCAAATCCCGATGCATCCCATTCTACTTTATAATTGCCTGCCGGTTGTTTTTTATTAACAAGGGTAGATACCTTTTGCCCAAGTATATTGTAGATAGATAGATCTATGTGTTGTAAGGGCACAAGATTTTGTGCCCCCACCGCGTAACGGATAACGGTTTTCGGATTAAATGGATTCGGGTAATTTTGATCAAGTGCAAAATTATTAATCGGTGATATCGTAATTTTAGCAGCGGTTTCTGAAGGAACAAATTTTGCCAGATAAATATCAAACCCTCCGATGCCATTGACAGGTAAAGCATTTTCTTCGCTCTGGATATCGACATTGCCAAAATACTCACCGGCCCGTATCATATTCTCACTGGAATCAACTGCCATAACGGTATTAAAGGTAGTGAACGAACTATCAACATCGGCCACCCAATATAAATCACCTTCTGGTGTATATTTTGCTGCAAAATGACTGCACGTATCGGCAATATTAGAAATTAATTTTGCGCTCTTTTTACCTTTGGAAAATGTTGCTTCATACCAGTAAAATCCGGTTAGCAGTATCTTATCATTCTTAAAAATCTGGATATGCTCACCTCCATCAAGCATACTTCCGCCTTCTCTTAGGGACCAAAGATACTGCCCTTCTGAATTATATTTCGCCAGAAGAATATCGTCCATAACATCATGAAAAGAGTTATCGCTTCTAAGTGTGTCCATACCTCCCATGACAACAGTACCATGGAAATAACCTGTTATAATAATGTTTTCCTGGCTATCAAATTCAATATCCTGAGCCATGTCATATTCAGTTCCGCCATCAGAAGTTGCCCATAAATACACACCATTAGAATCATAGGTCGCAATAAAAATATCAGAATTCCCATTCGAAGTGAGTGTGTCGCTATTTAAATCTGAATTTAAATATATACTTTCACTAAAATAGCCGGCTATTGAGACTTTACCTGTCTGACTAACCGCGATTGAAGAACTCATCATACTATAATCGCTTAATATCTTCCTAGCCCATTTTATATTACCATTTTTATCATATTTTGCTGTAAAAAGAGAATAGGTCGTTGAATTACCAGTGAGTGTGATGTCTTCATTCTAAAAAAATTTCTAAAGAATTTTCCTCAGGAGAAGCAAAGCTAATCTCATTATCTTCGTTTTTTCCTATAGTGATATCTCCGATAAAGGTACCGCTTAAAAATAAATTGCCTTCCTGATCAACAGAAGGAAAAATCCACCAGTCATAATTATCCGGACCATGAGCAAGTGATGTCGCCCATTGAAAAGCACCATTAGAATGAAATTTAACGATGAATACGTTTTCATATTCATTTTCACAAATCAATGTATCCAGATTTTGCGAGCCGCTTTTAAAAAATAAAGTATCACTAAACGTTCCAATCACAATAATATCATTATTCGGACCAACCACAACATGGTCAATATGCTCGTCTCTTATGCCACCGAAATTTTTCACCCAGTCAATTTTTTCCGCATAACCCAAATTTAGAGACATTAATTGTATTATAAAAATACTTATCAGTACACTATTGCATTTGTGGTTCATATTTTCTCCATGTTTAAAACCAGAATTTCTTCAAAAACTTAATCTATATGTGAATACTATTATCAATTCGACAAAATTTTCAGATTTCTTGATACTTGTGGATAGTAACGATCCAGACATAGATCGTAAAGTTTTGATTGCAGACTTTCAGGAAGCTCATTGAATGATATGTTGTTTAAAATGAACCTGGTTTCAGATTCAGTGAATTCTACTTCTCTTTCAGGAATTGCTACTTCCTTTTTATTTTCCGGACAAACACTCTGACAGCGCATACAGCCAATGATACTGTTATGCCACTCGGCTTCAATCCAATCAGGAAATGGTCCCATATGTTCATTAAAATGAGTAAGACATTTTTCCGCATTTATAATAAATCTATCCTGGTTAATCGATCCGGTCGGACAGTTATTAATACACGCTTTACAGTGGTTGCAGTGATCCAGCATTTTCATGTCCTGCCAGGAGTCCTTGGTACATGGAAGATCTGAGGCAAATAAGGTAAGTCGATGAAAACTGCCCATACCCTCAACATAACAAATGTTATTCTTACCATATCTTGCCAGGCCGCTTTTTACAGCAATAAGCTTTTTGGGCAGAATCACAGGAAAAGTGGAATAACCATACTCTTTTAATAATTGATCGGTAATATCCATAATCCTCCGGTTAACCTTATGTCTATCCGAATACATTGGAGGAATGATTGAATGGAAATACGAACCATTCAAATTAAACCTCACATTAATCAGAGGGCTTGGTGTCGCAATAATGATCAGGGATTGAATGGATGGATTTTTATCAGCAATGGAATAATCAAAATAATTATTGATCCCATTTTGATATAATTCCTTATCTATTAGTGAATCATTGTAAAGTCGATCAATTTCTGCCTTTATTTCGGGGATATGCTTTGCAGAAATCATTCTGCATTGGGCATCATGTTCATGAAGCTTGTTTTCTAATTGATTAAAAATATCCATAATCATATACTCATAAAAATTGTTTTACCCGTCCTTCGGATTTAATAAAATAATTATAAAACATACTACTCTAAACCATAACCAATTTCTATCAGTCCTTTAAAATTGCCAATAAACCGGGCTGCAGGTGCACCGTCAACGATGTCATGATCAAAGCTCAGGGTAACAGACATGTATTCGCGTATCTGAATTTCATTATTTACAATGCCCGGCTTCTTCCCTATTCCCCCAAGCGTAACACCCAGAGTATGATTGGCGATTGGCAGTCCCCAGCCTATCCCGCTGCCGAACATTCCGACAGCCGTAATCATCACCGTACCACCAGTTTTCTTTCTTAAAAATGGATTATTAAAATAACGGCGCCAGAATAGTTTCATAAAAAACTCTTCCAAAAATCGCGGCAGCAGTAAAAATAGTTTTAACGATTGATTGCTCTTACCGACGTCTTCCTGCTGGGCTTTACGGATTTCATCGTGAATGTCCATAAAAGTTTTGATATTAGCCGCTTGGACAGTAAGCGGAAGAACCGGAGCCTGGCTATCCTTAATTTTTCGTTCTATGGCAATATCGATATCAACATCATTGAAGACAACTAATTTGGATAAACCTTTACGATAAGCCTGAATATATTTATGATTATTCAGAGCTTGGCCCAGACAATAGGCAATATAAGCAGTCAGTGATAACGACTGACCGGTCTTTTCTTTTACTTTTTGTATATAGTTACGAATTGTGGTTACATCAATATCAATAAATGCATGGATCGTATTCCGCTTATTCCCGCGGCGAAGCAATTCCACATAAACATGGCGTACTTTAGGGAATTTTACAATTTTGTAAGTATCATTTATTTTTTTCAAAATATTTTCAACTATTCTTCAATCTTTATCTCAAGCGCATCCAACAGCCGTAATGCATCCGGAACGGAGAACTGTGCATTCTTGACTTTATTCATTAGCGGATTAATTGAGTAATTAACTGCTTGCTTGAAGTTTGCCCCGGTTAAATTTGTATTTTCGAAAATAGTATTTTTTAAATCTGAACCGGAAAAATCAGTTTGCGATAGATCTGTTTCATAAAAATCCGATTCATGAATCCGGCAATTCTTAAAATCGGTTTCTGTAAGTTCTAATGAACCAAAATTGCATTGAATAATCTGTGAATTACTAAATCCAATCTTTAATAAAAGCTTATTTGTCTGACTGAAATCAAGTCCCATTAATTTGCAGTCATCAAATCGGACCTCCTGCAGTTTAGTATCCGCTAATTTCACCAGGCTTAAATTACAGGTTATAAATTTGCAGTCGGAAAATAATGATCCGGAAAAATCACTCTCGCTAAAATCACAATCAGTAAAAGTGCAGTCATAAAAAGATTTTAATCTTAGATCAGCAATAGCTGTTAAGGATTTGAATTCCGCATCTTCAAATATATTTTGTCTGGCAATATTCATACAATTTTATCTTTATCAAATAGGCTTATTTGTAGTTATATAATTCAAACCGTTGGATAAAATAACCATCAGACAGCATAATCCGGATATGTCTGCCCTGGTGGGTTTGGTCGCCATTCAAATGGCGTATCACTCTCCAGTTATTGTCTTCAAATATACCTTGTTCTGCTTTCAAAATCCCGACTGTCAATTCAGAATTCTTTATATTTTTAAATGTCAGTACTATACCGGAACCTGCCAGGTAAAATTCATTTTCTCCCGTCTGAATTAAAATAGCACCCGCTGATTCCCAAACATCATTTTTACTGTTTGGTTCGTAACCAAGGGTATAGCTGTGCTTAGCCGTAAATTCATAATCACCAAGCTGAAAAACTGTCCGCGGTGTTTCTCTATCAAACAGCATCCCCTCTATTCTATGTTGTCCCTGGTTGGCTGTCATAAGCGGCATGAGTTGATTGACTAAATGATATGCTTTACCCAATGGTTCATTTTCGGGATCAGATTTTGATTCAATAGAAAACGGTGAAAAACCAAGCGCTTCATAATGTCCTATAACAAATAAAGCTTTAGCAGCAACTGTATTATCGAAACCGTGTTCTGGAATAAATAAAGGATTACCCTGGCGCGTATACAGATCACTCCAGTGCTTGATATTAGGGAAGTAAAAATCTGGCGACAAAAAGTCAATAGAAGGTCCGCCTGCTTTCCATACATCCATTAGCTTTTCCTGCTTCGGCAATTCTATTGGTGAATTTTGCATAGTACCAGGCCATAAAAATTTCATCCGTGTGTGGTCCTTTTCCGAAAACTTCTTCCCATGATCCTGATTGTTTGTATCCGTTCTTTGCCCATATCTTATTAAACTCGGGAACCAGATTATCTTTATATTTAATTAGATATTGAATAAATTCATCCGGCACATTTTGCTGAAATTTTTCATTTGCCAAGGGAGAATAATCCCGGGCGGTCGGCAACATGCCTATTTCATTTTCAGGCTGAATCATTATGATTGTCTTTTCCTGACTGTCAAATTCCTTGATATGTTTCATCAGGGCTTCAAAGGCTTTTTTATCTGCCTGCAAATTTTCTTCGCTGAACGGCGTCAGTATTTCATGACTTTTTCCTTTATCATCCTTTATCCTCGGAAAACGTTCCTGATTGGTTTTGACCCAGGATGGAGCATGGCTGGACATGCTATTTTTCCAGGAACCGAACCATAACAATACCAGTTTCAGATTATAATCTCGTGCTTCCAAAATCAATTGATCATATAACTTAAAATCAAATTGGCCTTCAACCGGTTCTATTAGCTCCCAGTAAATAGGCGCCAGTACCGTATTCAAATTCATGGCTTCCAGTTTGGGCCAAATGGGTGTCATATATTCCATACTGGTGAAGGATGAATTACCAAGTTCGCCGCCCAGAATAATAAACGGTTTTCCGTCAACAATCAATTGGGTAGTTGCGCCCTGCTTTGCTAAGTGAGGCATGTTATTAGTATTTTTTGGGTCGGTTTTAATATTCTGCTCATCGTTGGTGGAGCATCCGAATAAAAATACAATACTAACCAACGAAATAAAAAGATTACAGATTATTTTATTCATCAATCTATCTCCATAATTATCTATTTGATTTATACCAGCTAAACAGGCATTTTAAAAAATAATTATCTGAAAGTAAATTATCAACTTTATCTATAAGCCAGCAATACTAATAAATGGAAAAAAACACCATTAATACTTACATTTACTTCAGATGTTGATATAAGTAATCAACAACTCATTAGCCTATCTTTATAAATCAAATGTATTATACAGGATATTGCAATGAGCTGGGATGAAAAAACATTATCTCAACTGCAGGAAAAAAATGGATTCCGACTTCGCGATCTGAACATGACACGATTGGAGACCTACCTCGATGCAGCCTTTGCTTTTGTAACGACCCTGTTGATTATCTCAATCGGTAGCATACCAAAAAATTATCATGAGCTGATTATTGCACTCAAAGATATTCCGGCATTTGCCGCCAGTTTTGCATCCATTGCTTTTTTATGGGCTAGTCATCGCAGATGGAGCCGTCGTTATGGTTTGGAAGATACCAGTTCAATTATAATCAGTCTTATTCTGGTATTTATGCCCATCGTTGGATATTATTATTCAAAAAATATTGAAAAATTGAGATGACAGGAATCTACCTTTCTATATAGTCGACAAACATAATTTAAAACCAATGATAATTTTCCATAATTTAATCTTACTTGTTGATGAACCGATTTTGACCTAAATTTAATAATGAAAATTGATAAACATCTATCAATCCAAATTAAGATATTATAAAGTCCATTTGGATTGCCATACAAACTATAAAAGGACACATACATGATCACCCCAAAATCAATAATCACAATTCTACTAATTTTAATTGTTTCAGGGATAAGTCATGCGCAATTTCTGGATTCCTTTGACAAGGACAAAATTGAACAATGGTTCTTTTTTACCGGTGATGGAGCGGCAAATATGGATTTTGTTCAAAAAGATAACTATGCACGAATTCTGGTTGACGCAACAAAAGATAAATATAATGTCTGGTGGGCTATTATTAAACGTGATGTCTCATCAGAACTGGATTTGAATAAGCTTAAAGAGTCATCATACGAACTTCGTGTTGAAGCCCGCGTACGCGTTGGCAATGCACCACGCCGAATCAATTTTATGTTGAATACGCAACGAACAACCAATTTTCATGAGCACCTTATGGAATATGACATACCTGATACAAATAACTGGCATACTATTAGTTATATCACAAAGAATTTTGATGCGGTGCCTGGTGATACGGTATATGTCCAATTGGGGATGACCGATTGGGGTATCGGTAAATATCATGTTGATTTGGATTACTATCGTGCAGATGTCGTTGATATTAACAAGGCTGAAACGAATCAAGGGGAACTTACACCATATCATCCGCCAATTCCGGACATTAGTACATTTGCAAATCACCTGAAGGTTACGCAGGATGCTTTGATCAATCTGGACTTTCCTGATGTAAATTTCAATAATTGGCATGTCACAGATCAGAAGGGTGAGATAAAAGTAATGACGATAAATGCCAATCAATGGGCCATTTTGCGATGGGATTTAGCACAGTATAAAAATTCTAATGTAGAAGAAGCCGGTATCCTTGAACTAACTACTTATTCCGCTCCGATGGGAGGAGAATATTCAGAAGTTTTTGGAGAAGATTTAGGCATGGAATTTAATAAAATACGTGTTATTGAAATATTGGCTGGCAAATCAGACTGGGATCAAAATACTGTAACGTACAATAATTTAACGGCAGGAAAATCCTATTCTGAAATATTCAACACCCAAATGATATATGATGCCGAAATATCGGAACAGCCCGGAAACAAAAATTTTATTACTATATCAAGGCCTGTTTTAGAAAGATTAATTAATGGAAAAACAAAGGGTTTACTAATTCGTCCCCTCGGTGCAATAAATTCGTCTTTTTATGCATCGGAAAATCAAAATAAATACAGTCCCAAACTGCATTTCAATGTTGCTAAATAAATAATTGAATTATTGTACATATTTTGTAATTTCGTTTAACATAAATTATCAGAGACAAGATAATTATGTTAAGTCTATCCGTTTTAAAACAAAAACTTGCTGCAATTGATGGACAGGATTATGCTGCGTATCAATCGCTGTTAGGCACGTACGATTTTGATCTATTCAAACTTATTATTCAGCAAATACCTAAAGATCCTTATGCTCCGCCGCATACCGGTATTTACAGAATTCAGCTTAAGCGTGATGACCATCGAGTTATCAATTTAGAGATCGAAAGCAAAATTCAAAGAATTGCCAGTGCTGATTTCCTGGCCAGATACTTTTTTAAAGCCTGCCAAAAATTTTCCAAAGGCATTCGCGGTACGGGATTCGGTGGACTGATCACTATCAATGAACCGGGACAGGCCATCCTGGAGCGCAACAGTGTAATTATTGCCGATGATATGATAGAGATTCGGTGTTTTTTAGGACTCCCCGCCAATGGAAGGTTAATTCAATCGGAAATTGCAGAGGAAATGATTTATAATGAGCTCCCTAAAATTGTGGAAAATTCAGTATTGGATAAGAATGCAGACTACTATGGACTTAACCATCATATTAATGTAACTGAAGATGCT
>JARRPN010000285.1:0-5703 GCA_037382875.1 Calditrichaceae bacterium
TGGACTTATTTTCTGCAGCAAAAGATGCCACACAAAATAGTGTTATTAAAAATATTATTAATATTTTATTCATGAAATCAATCCACCGATATCGACTAATTGAGCTTCCTTACATTCATATTGAATCAATTGTGCGCTAGAAATGCCATTTAACGCCTAAACGAATTTGTCTGGGCATTCCATAATTATTATAATCCCTTTCTCGCATACTGAATTTTTTCTTATCTGATTCAGAAGCATTGCTCCAGTATTCTTGTCCTGCAGATGTTGAGAGAAATCCTGTATCGCCAGGTTCGCCCGTTGTAATCCAGACCCCTTGTACATTCTCAGTATTCAACACATTATAGATCCATAAATAAACCGTAAATGCTGATTGGAATCCTTTTATGTTTAGACTGAATTGTCGGTCAAATTTCAGATCAAACCTGTAATTCCAGGGATAGGTTTCCGCGTTAACTGCAGATTTTGGAGTTTCGGAAATACCATCATTATCATATCTGCCATCAAATGGAACCCGATTGTAGATAGTCATTCTTGTATATGGCCGTCCCGAATTAAATGTGAATAGAAGGTTAGTGCCAAATTTTTCTAAGATTCGATATCCTAATAATTTTGGACCTTCATTATCATTAAGCCTATAATCGATATTTAATGCTCCTGTATGACGCTGTGCAAAATCTAAAGGCATGGTAAATTTTGGATAATCACCATTACCCGCTTCTTGCCAGGCTATATCATAATTAGAATTGGAGGCAGAACCGGTACCTGAGGCATATTGAAGTTCATAATTAAGGTTAACAGAAAAATGATTCATACGGCGCATAGTTAATAGGACATCCAGTCCTCTAATTACTCCAAAATCACCATTTTCATAAAAAGCTATATTCTTTACATCTGTTTGGATAGGAATGGCCTGGACAAGATCTTCAGTTTCTTTATAAAAAGCTGTAATGCTTAAAGATGCAAAATTACTTAAAAGATGTTTAAACCCAATTTCGTATGCAGTCGTTTTAGGCGGTTTTAGATTCGGATTATCCAAAAGGGTAAAATAGCCGCCAGATTGAACCCAGTTATCTATATAGAAAGGACTTAAATATAGATCCATCAATTGTGGTGACTGATAAAATATTCCAAATTGAGTATGAAAGATTGTTTTTTCAGTTACTGGAAAACTGACGCCAATTCGTGGACTGAAAAAATCATGAACTTCAGAATCTTCCACATCGGTATTATCAAAAGTTGCATCACCATGAGCTAAACCGGTGCCGCCAACGATCTCATCATTTTCATCCAATTCTGCAGCAAGATCTTTAAACTGCCATGCATTTGGATCAATCCGATCATAGCGAATACCCAAATTTAATACCAGATCATCAAATTCAATTTTATCCTGGAGATACGCATGCATAATAATTGGATGATAAGGCTCCTGCTTTGCATAACCATCTGTCGGAACTGAGTTATTATTTCTCGTAACATCAGTAAAATAATCACCATCATCTACTTCTTTACCATATAAATCATAACCATAAAATCTAACAGCGCCAGCACGAAATCTTGCAAGTTCAGTCAAATCGGAAGTACTGGCTAATAGTGAAGGTGTAAGAACAGCATATTCTCTGAGGGTATGGTATTTATATCCAAATCCTGTTTTAAAAGTATGAATTTTCCCATGCTGATGAGTCAAATCAAATTCAGCACCATAGTATCGCGTTTTATTTTTAAAATAATAATCATACTGTGCGCCAGGTGCAAAAAAGTCAATTCCAATTCTGGCGTTATAAAGCTGACCTGCCTCATAGGATCCCTCAGGTGCTATTGGATTTTTATCAGGATCACCATAGGCAAAAATATCATCTTTAAAATAACGATCATAATTTTCGCGAAATGTGTGAAAGTAATTTAAACGTGCATTATAAAATGTATGAGCAGACAGGGTATGTGTAATGGTAACATTAAAGGAACGATGTTCGGTATACCATTCCGGTGCATGTTCTGTGTTGTAGAGCCAAATTGGACTCATATCAAATACAGTTCCATTACCTGCAAATGTTCTATCTGTCCATGTAACACTGCCATTTACAGATAATTTATCCGTCAGATAAAATTTTGCTTTGCCAGAAAATGACCAATCTGAGCTCTCATTGCCCGGTATCACACCACCTTCAAACTCTTCTGGTTTGCCATCATTTTCCGCCCACCCCCATGAAGGTGTATAATCAAGCAGATAACGACGCGAACCACTAAAATGAAAAGTATGATTATATCCAGGAATGATGGGACCTCCGAGTGATAAAATATATTCATTATAACCATAAGAGTACGTATCAAGTTTTTTATCTGAGCTGCTTAAAAATTCATCTGTAATTACCTGAGCAGAAGCAGAATAGTTTCTCGTGCCGGATTTGGTTGTAGTAATTATTATCCCGGACATAGCTTCACCATATTCAGCATTAAATCCTCCTGTTTGTACACTCATCTGCTCAATAGCTTCGTTAGGAAGATAAACCCGGACAGCCTTGTTGTAGGGATCATTTGCCAATACACCGTCTATATATACAGCACTTTCGCCGCCTCGGCCCCCACGAACATTCATAACATCGCTATTATCCTGTTTGACAATACCGGCAGTAAGACCAGCAAGATTCTGTATTCCACGCACCGGCAGAATGTCAATGTCTTCTGACGTAGTAATGATATTAGTATTTGTCGCATCTCGACGTATCAGTTCTTTTTCAGCAGTTACAACAATGGCTTCTGATAGTTCCAGTGTCGTTGGTACAAGTTTGATACTTACTTCGGTGTTCAAATCTACAGATACAGTGACACCTTTTACTGTCATATCCTGATAACCCACGAAACTCGCAACAACAGTTTGTTCACCCACCGGAACATTAAGTATAACATAATATCCGTCTAAGTCCGTTGAAGCACCCAGAAATGTACCTTCAACTAAAACATTTACACCCGGTAAAGGTGAACCGGATTCACTATCAGTGATAATACCGCTGATTTTCCCCACATTTTCAGCCAAAAGTTGCGAGCTAAATAAAAGTATGAACAATAATAGTAACATCTTATACATTTTTTTCTCCTTAAATAATCTTTACAAATGATACTAGTCTTCATCATTTGGTCAAAAATTCTATCCTTTTATATTGGAGAATCCCGATACTATTAAAAAATATAAAACCTATAAAAGGACAATCTCTCTGATTTCTGAATTAAGGTTTGCTAAAGGAACTTATGGGGGATTAATGGGTTGAATGATTTTTAAGATATGGCGTAGAGTTTTGTTGAACTTTTGCATAAAACCTCCTTCATGTATGATTAATAAGTATGGGGAATCATATTTTTCCCACAAAATCCAGAACAGATCACATAATATGATGAGCTGCCAAATTTTATATGTGATTGGCCGAATCAGAGCTGCAATCTGCTCTGTTCACAAATGGGAATATACTATTTATGAATTAAGAAATAAGTCAGTTTGTTTGAGATGTATTTACTTTTGAGCGGTTGGATGGAATCAAGATTTAAACTGCATCTATCCTTTAAAACATACATGAATACAATTCAACATAGTTTATTAGCAATTTACTAAGAATAATTACAATTTAAACCAAATAAATTCCAATCATTATGAATAAATAAAAAAACCACTCCACCCGATGAGGTTTTATGCATTTTGATTCCCCAATGTACCGGATGGAGTGATAGAGTCGGGCTTTGAAGACCGTGGAGTTTACCATACGTTCCACTTTCTCCTTCAGTTTACCTTCAGGAATGGAATTAAACCAGTATCTGTCTTCAGAAGTCTTTATCATATTCTCAACTTCTAATTGAACATAACTAAGATTATCAGAAATTTTTCGCATGCGTATAAAAAGACGCATTTTACCTTCAATAATTCCCTTATCTAATTCGTCTTCCAATGGATACCTATGTTTCCAATCAGTTTGGATAGTATAATATCCACCGGTATCATATTGATCGAGAATCTGGAACTGGTACTTCCTGAGAGTTCTTGGAATTGTCTGATTTATATCATATTCAGTAGCCTTTCCCAGGTTATATAATTTACCGGATTCGTATTTATTAAGACCTTTCTTAATAGAACAATGAAATAATAAAGTCAAGAATGAAAGCAATATGAGATACGGGCATATTTTGTTATTTTTAAAATCCATAATTGTAATCCAATAAATAAATTTTAGTAATGAGAGATGTTAATACCTCTAAAAAATCATAAATATATAATTTGAATACTATTTCTTTGAAAAAGCTGAAAAACGGATGAGTGATGGTTTATTAGTTCGTTTTGCTGCTGCCCATTCGCCGTTTCCACCGTACGTGTAGATATCCTGCAATAAAACTTCTAATTCACCCGCTGGTACTGGAAATTGTAGAGGTGAGCCTGTACCCAATTCACCCCATCCGCGACGTTCAAGATACATAAGACCTCCAGCAGATAAAAACACTTCTATACGTTTCTCATATTTAATTTTGTCAAATAGATTCGGTGTATTATTTGTCACTGGCTCCAATTCTCCTCGATTAACACGGGTTTCATTGATGATATCAGCCACAGTATTAAGATCACCACCCGTTCGATATAGTCCTTCAGCTTTTAATAACCGTAATTCTGAAGCATTAAACCACGAAACATCAGAAGTTGCACCACTAGCAAAATGATCAAAATAACGGATAGAACCATAATATGAGGCTCGATGTCCCTCAAATGGAAAAGTATCATAAAACTGAAAATCCGTTCCTGGAGCTGTAGTCGAATCTGGTCCAGCAATTCGTCTATCAGCTGTTTGAATGATAAAAGGTTCACGATCATCTGGCGAACTGGCGGCCCAGTCATCAAAGGCACCCGAAGTATCGGCATGTCCAATCACAAAATAATCTGCTTTTAACCAGTCTTCTCTAGATCCAAAATATTTGATACCATCATACCAGTAATTACCATCCATTTGTACAATCCAGTCTTCAGTTATTCCGGCATCAGCATGTTCCATAATTGCATTCCAGTCAGCAGCTTCTCTCTCTGCTGGAGTACGCCCTATTCCAGCCATATATCTAGCCATAAATGAATGTGCATATTGTGCCAAAAGTACATTATCTACTGTGGAGCCTGGTATCCATTCATCCGGCAAGACAAAAGTATTTTCGTCACAGATATCTAGACATTCTTCAAAATAACCTAAAGCTGCGTTCATAACTTCACTGTAAGATGTAAATTCAGGAGTAGCCGTCAAATCAGTCGTTTCATCAACAATAAAAGCTTTGTCAAATATTAGGGCAATTTCTCCATGTGCTATACCCTGTAAAAACCGGCAGAAAGCTTCCATTCTTATATTATTTTCACCATCATCACCAAATTGCATTCCTGAATTTAATGATTCCAGGCCATCTTTGGCTGTACTTATTACTTCGTAAAGCATAAACCACGGACGCCCTGTCATATTATAATAATCACTTGTTGTTGAATTATCATACTCATCCCTTGGTTCAGATGACCATCTTCCAATAGCCCAGTTACCCCATTGTGAGGTTAGTTCATCAGCTAAAGTACTAAATCCTAGTCCCATATCCATTGTTTGTTTTGCCTGCCAAATATTGAGAACTGTTCCCCCAACAAGTGATTCAACATCTTCACTACGTGAAAGGGCAACATCCTTATCTGGATGATTTTTA
>JARRPN010000286.1:0-4149 GCA_037382875.1 Calditrichaceae bacterium
GTTACCGATGAAATTGCGGACATTTCTGTTCGTGCAGCCAATGCTGTTGGCGGCGGGGTTGTTGCGATTGATTTGTTTGAAACAGATAAGGGTCTACTGGTTAATGAAGTTAATTATACAATGGAATTTAAAAATAGTATAACTACAACCGGTGTAAATATTCCGGCCAAAATAGTTGATTATGTGATCGCCCAGGGAGAGGGAGGAAGATAATGGCTGGAATATCTGTATCTATTGTTGGCGCCTCGGGTTATACCGGCGGTGAATTACTGCGTCTGCTTTTATTTCACCCGGAAGTGGAAATTAAGCAGGTAACTTCGGAGCGATTTTTTGGTAAACCGATTCATAAAGTACATCCGAATTTACGAAAATTGTCCAGTTTAAAATTTAGCAGCCTCTCAGATCTGGAATCCTGTGATCTGTTGTTCTTGTGTCTGCCACACGGCGAATCGCTGCGTAAAATTGATGAATATAAAAAACTGGCTTGTTGAATGACTTTGTGTACGGTATTCCGGAACTTCACCGGGAAGAGATGAAAAAGACTAACTATGTCTCCAGTGCCGGCTGCAATGCAACAGCAACTATTCTTGGATTGTATCCGCTGTTTAAAAATGATCTTATCATTCCTGACCAAACTGTGGTTGAAGTAAAAGTGGGTTCAAGCGAAGGTGGAAATAAATTCAGCCTGGCTTCTCATCACCCTGAACGAAGCGGATGTGTCCGTTCATTTAGCCCAACCGGTCATCGTCATGTTGCTGAGATGGTCCAGGAACTTGGAATGGACAAAAATATCAATATTCACTTTTCGGCCACATCCATCGATATGGTGCGCGGCGTTTTGGCAACCAGCCATGTTTTCCTGAAGGAATCAATGGAAGAAAAGGATATCTGGAAAGTGTATCGCAATCTTTATGGCGATGAACCATTCATCCGGATTGTAAAAGAAAGAGACGGAAATTATCGATATCCTGAGCCAAAATTACTCAGCGGCACCAATTATTGTGATATCGGATTTGAAATTGATCCGCATTCCAATAGGTTGGTCGTGATCAGCGCCATTGATAACCTAATGAAAGGCGCCGCAGGTCAGGCCGTACAGGCTATGAATTTAATGTATGGATTTGATGAGACAACGGCACTGCAATTCCCGGGATTAAATCCGGTTTAGCCAGAAAAGGATCACTTAATGTGCCGATTATTGTATGTGCGAGCTGATGAGGCTTTTGATATTTCTGAATATCTGAACAAATTTGCCCATATCTCAAAGAATAGCAAAGAGTATCAGGGACACGGTTGGGGATTTGCCTATCTAAAAAATAACCAATGGCAAATCTATAGAAATATTAAACCAATCTGGGAAGATAATTTATCTGACTTTGGAGAAACTACTGTTTTAATTGCACATGCACGCAGTGCTTTTCAGGATAAAGATATTCGGGTTGAAAACAATATGCCTTTTTCGGCCAATGATATCATTTATATTTTCAATGGTGAACTTCATGGAGTGAAAATTAAGGAAGAAGGTAGAATCGGGGCAGAGAAAATATTTAATTTTATTTTGAGATTCAATAAAAGAAACCTGCTAGAAGCACTCCAAAAGGGTACAGAAATTATAGGGAAGCGCAGCAAGTATATACGGGCAATGAATATCATTATGGCTGATAAAAATATAGCCTGTTTGAGTTCTCTTTTTAATGAGGATGAAGATTATTTTACAATGCATATAAAAAATAATGATGAATTAGTTATTTGTTCAGATCCGTTTCCTGATGATGATGGCTGGCAAAAAATAAAAAACAGAACTGTAAAGGTATATTAAATGATAATTGTTAAAATTGGCGGTGGTGCTGAAATCAATTTAAAAAATATTGTGGCTGATTTAGCTAAACTGGATGAACAATTTGTAATTGTTCATGGAGCTAATGCCCTTCGGGATCAGGTTGCCAAGGACTTAAATAAGCCAAAAAAAGTTGTAACATCCGTTTCCGGTTATGCCAGTGTGTTTTCCGATGAAACCGCTCTCGACATTATGATGATGGCCTATGCCGGTCTACGAAATAAGCGCCTTGTGGAATTATGCCAGCAGCATGGCTTAAATGCATTGGGATTATCCGGTCTGGACGGAAAAATGATCCAGGGACAGCGTAACAAAGGTATCCGTATAAAAGAGGATGGCAAATTAAAAATAGTACGTGATTTCTCCGGTAAACCACGCAGCATCAATATAGATCTGCTTAATTTATTGCTGGATAATGGATATACGCCGGTATTGTCAGTACCTATTATTGATGAAAATAATTTCGCTATCAACTCGGAAAATGATGATATCGTCAATGTGATTCAGGAATCGCTGAATGCTGATATAATTATTCAGCTCATCGAAGCGCCCGGCTTTCTCGATGATAAAGATAATCCTGATTCCCTTGTCAGTAAAATGACCAAAGATGAAATAAAACATAGGGAAGATCAGGTAGAAGGCCGGATGAAACGCAAGATGCTGGCACTCAATAAATTATTTGAAACAGGTGCTAATACGGTTATTATTTGTGACGGCCGCACCGAGCATCCAATAAAAGATGGATTAGCAGGAAAAGGAACATTAATACAATGATAGACTACCAGGCAATCGAAGATCAATACGCGCTTCCACTATTCCCCAAAAGAGGGATTACGCTGGTCAAAGGAAAAAACGCTCACCTATGGGATGATAAAGGTAACAAATATATAGACTGTATGGCCGGTCAGGGTGTTGTAAGTATTGGTCACTGCAATGATAAAGTGGCTAAAGCGGTTGCTGAACAGGCACAGCAATTAATCACATGCACAGGTTCCTTTTATTCAGATCAACGGGCTCAACTCATAAAAAAACTGGCTGATATAACACCAAACAATCTAAATAAAGTCTTTTTGTGTAATTCCGGTGCAGAAAGTGTGGAAGCGGCCATCAAATTTGCCCGATTATCTACTGGAAAAACAGAATTAATCTGCGCTATGCGTAGTTTTCACGGACGTACGATGGGGGCTTTAAGTGCCACATTCAATCCAAAATATCGTAATCCATTCAAACCATTGATTCCAGGATTCAATTTCGTTCCCTATAACAATTTTGAAAAACTGGAAGAAAAAGTAACAGATAAAACAGCTGCCATTATGCTTGAAGTTGTTCAGGGTGAAGGCGGTGTTCATATCGGAGATGCTGAATTTTTTAAAAAAGTTAGTCAACTCTGTAAAGAAAAAAATATCTTGTTTATCGTTGACGAAGTTCAAACAGGATTCTGTCGGACTGGAAAAATGTTTGCCAGCGAACACTTCGATTTACAGCCTGATATTTTGTGCTTAGCAAAAGCAATGGCTGGGGGACTTCCCATCGGTGCTGTGCTCTGCTCGGATAAAATTCAAGTTTCTTTTGGTAGCCATGGTACAACCTTTGGCGGTAATCCGTTGGTTGCTGCAGCGGCCAATGCAGCCATCGATTTTATGATCGAAGTGAATCTTGCTGATCAAGCATTTGATAAAGGAAAATATTTTGCAGAAAAATTCAGTAAAATTGAATTGGAAAAAGTCCGCGAAATTCGTCAAATAGGATTAATGATTGGTATCGAATTAAAAGAAAAAGTACAACCTTATATTACAGAGTTGCAGGAAAAAGGTGTTCTGGCTATTCCTGCCGGAGCCACTGTCCTGCGTTTACTTCCACCTCTTACCATCAGTAAAGAGGATTTAGATATTGTCACAGAAAAAATAGCAGAGGTAATCTCATAATTTTATACATGGTAATATTAATTTTTGTATGCTTTAACTTGCCTGTGAATAAATCATTCTGTTTTGTAAAATTTTATTATAAGTAAGCTGCTCTGCTTTTTTTCTAGTTAATCCACCTTCATATTCCATAATAGCTGTTCGCTCCTCGAAAAACTCATATTCAGCTTCATCCATAAATACAAATGATTCCTGATAATGATTAGCAGTATTTGATTCGGAAACAGAAAAAATATTTGTTTTAGCATTGATATTATAAATTTCCATCCCAACCTCTCTTTTAAGTTAGTACTTATGTACACCACAATATTAAAAAATAAGTGTACAAATGTCAACCTTTTTAAAAAATATATTCCAATTTATATAATAACTATGAAAAATATTGTAAAA
>JARRPN010000287.1:0-3745 GCA_037382875.1 Calditrichaceae bacterium
AGAGAATACTGGCTGAACAGAAAAATATAAAACTGAATTTGGATTTAACAGATATTAATATCAATACATGTGGAAAACAGGAAGATTTTGCTAAAGTATTTAGTAATATTATTAACAATGCTATTCGGTACAGTCCAGAGGGAAGTGAAGTAGGTATTTGTTTAAAAACCAACGATAAAATTATTATTTTTGAAGTAAAAGATAATGGTATTGGCATACCTGAGAATGAGATCTCTAAAATATTTGAGGAATTTTATCGGGCTGAATCGGCAAAGAAAATTGTAAATTTTGGCACCGGATTAGGATTAAGCCTATCTAAACAAATTGTTGAAAATTACGATGGAAAAATATCGGTTACATCAAAAGTTGCTCAGGGCTCGACGTTTAAAGTAACCATTCCCATAAAAACGTGTTAATCAAGTAAGGGGAACGGACCTGTAATGAAAATCAGTGGACTTGTCGAACAGGGAAATCTGACTATGTATACAATAAAATCGATTGCAGATCAACCTGGTGTTGCTGGAAAAATTTTAAATTTGCTGGCTAAAGCTCAAATCAATTTGGAGTTTATTACTGAAATATCCTACAGAGATAGATCGGCAGTGATGTCTTTTTGTATCAATGCTGATCTTATGGATGCCACTGATAAACTAATTCAGGAAACTGTAGAAGTAAAATCAGTAAAAATAGACAAAAATGAGTATGTAACGATTCTTGGTGTTTATGGACCTCACTTCCGGGAAAAACCGGGTATTGCTGCAATATTTTGTTCTCTACTAGGAGAAGCCGGTGTAAATATTCTTGGCATCTCAAGCAGTATATCAACTATTTCCTGCCTTATTGACGTGCGCGATTTTGAAAAAGCAAAAAGTCTGCTTCTAACTTATTTTGAACTTCCGTAGTCTGCTAAATTAAAAAATCTTAAGAAAATCTAATTTTTCTTTAGATTTGATATAGACAAATTTTATGAATTTTGATAAATTTCTAACCTTATTCTGTCAAAGTCATTGTGTATTATACGAATTTTATGTTTACTGAATCTTGAAGATGAGTTATGAATAGGAAACGGGCAATTGTAATAATTATTGATGGTGTGGGCATTGGTGAAATGCCTGATGCATCGAATTATGGTGACCAGGGTAGTCATACACTGGCTAATCTGGCCTCTGCAGTAGGCGGATTACATCTGCCCAATCTGGAAAAGATGGGATTAGGTAAAATAACATCCATCAATGGGCTCAACAGTTCTTTGAAAGCTCTAGCCAATTTTGGTAAGATGGCAGAGATGTCTAAAGGCAAGGATTCCACAACTGGTCATTGGGAATTGGCTGGATTGATTGTTGACCGCCCTTTTCCAACCTATCCGCATGGATTTCCACCAGAAGTGATTAATGAGTTTGAGAAAAAGATTAATCGGGGAGTTTTAGGTAATAAGCCGGCATCCGGCACGGAAATTATAAAAGAATTGGGTGAAGAACACATTAAAACCGGGAAACCGATCGTTTACACATCAGCAGATTCAGTTTTCCAGATTGCTGCGCATGAAGAAGTGATTCCACTGAAGGAACTATATAACATGTGTGAGATTGCACGCGAAATACTGACTGGTAAACATGCTGTTGCGAGAGTGATAGCTAGACCCTTTATTGGAAATAGAGCGAATGATTTTAAACGAACAAAATACCGAAAAGATTTTTCTCTGAAACCTTTTGGCAGAATAATGCATCAAATATTTCAGGATTATAATATAACGACGGTTGCTATTGGTAAGATAAATGATCTATATGCCTTGACGGGGATTGATAAAAGTACTTATACAAAAACGAATGAAGAAGGCATGGATGCTCTTTTAAAAGAATTGGATGAAACTGAATCGGGATTCATTATGGCCAATCTGGTTGATTTTGACATGCTTTGGGGGCATCGTAATGATCCGGCTGGATTTTATGAAGGTTTACAGAAATTTGATCAATGGCTTCCCGCATTTATGAACAAGTTATCCGGTGATGATTTACTTATCATCACAGCTGATCATGGCAATGATCCGACGACGCCAAGTACAGATCATTCTAGAGAATATGTCCCCATTTTAGTGTATAGTCTGGGATTAAAATCAGATCAAAATATTGGGATGCGGGATACTTTTGCTGATCTTCAGGCTACTTTGGCCGAATATTTCAAGGTACCGTCGACTGGAAAAGGAAAAAGCTTTTTAAATTTGCTCAATTAGATAAAGGATTGAATTTTGTTAATAGGCAGTGTAATTGGAACTGTTTGGGCAACGCGTAAAGATGAAAAATTAACCGGTTTGAAACTCTTACTTGTCCGTCACGTTGAATTGGATTATAGTATGAAAAAATCCTATGCGGTTGCAGCAGATTCAGTTGGCGCTGGTGTGGGTGAAACGGTATACTATATAATTGCTTATGAAACCGTTATTTCTTTAGAAAAGAAACCGGTTTTGAGCGATACTTCAATTGTAGGCATTGTAGATCGAATTGAATTGAAAGAGTAGGGTATGACACTCTGGACAAATATTAAAAAAGGTCTTATGGATGGGATTCATACAGCAACAGATAAGACATCAGAATACACAAAGATCGGCAGAATTAAAATTGATATTCTTGCAGTAAAAAAGGAAATTGAAGAAAAACTGCTCGAGCTTGGCGGACGTTTATATGATCAGGTTGTAGAGAAAAATAAATATGATGTCCGGAATGATAAATATATTATACAACTCATTGAGCAGATTAAAGAATTGGAAAATGAATTAAAAAAGTACAATGAGGAATTAAAAAGAATAAAAATAGATGATGGCATCGATCTGGATTGAGAAATAAAATTATTCTGATGCACGTTTTGAGATAAGTTAATACAATTATAATATTTAAAATAATCAGGTGAGTTTATCTGATAATTTAAAATTAAAGGGTAGAGGTAAGATTCGTGAGTGATTTTTTTATTAGTAAAAATCAATCGTTAGAGAATTATTTACGGGAAATCGGTGAGGTTCGGCTTCTTACACCGGATGAGGAAATCGACTTAGCCCAAAAAATTAAACAAAATGATCAAAAAGCCTTAAAAAGGCTCGTAAGCGCTAATTTACGTTTTGTGGTGAGCGTAGCAAAATCATATCAAAATTATGGTCTATCCTTGGAAGATTTAATCAATGAGGGAAATCTGGGACTGATGAAAGCAGCTTACCGTTTTGATGAGACACGCGGTTTTAAATTTATTTCCTATGCAGTTTGGTGGATTAAACAATCCATTTTGCAGGCAATTGCAGAGCAATCCAGGCTTGTTCGACTTCCCCTGAACAGGGTGGGGACACTGACAAAGATTGGTAAAGTATACAGCATGCTTGAACAGGAATATGAACGAGAACCAACTCCTGAAGAGATTGCCAATGTTCTTGAAGTAGACAGTGGTGATATAACGGATACTATAAAAATGGCCACACGATCCGTGTCAATGGATTCGCCATTACAGAAGAATAGTGACAGCCGACTCATTGATATCATTCAGAATCAGCAGGATCCTGAGCCGGATTCAGAAGTCATGGGAGAGTCGCTTAAAGAAGAAGTAAATCATATTCTATCCACATTAACTGCTCGAGAAGCCCGAATTTTAAAACTTTATTTTGGACTCGATGGTGAAAAACCACATACATTGGAAGAAATTGGTGTAAAATTTAAACTTACCCGGGAAAGAGTGCGCCAGATTAAAGAAAAAGCTTTGCGCAGAT
>JARRPN010000288.1:0-3737 GCA_037382875.1 Calditrichaceae bacterium
GAAATGAAGCGCTGCAAATTCTAAAGAAAATACATTATCCAAATAGTTTAATGCTATTTCTTTTGAATTTATTATAGACTGTTCTAAAATGACTCGGCCATTTATTTTCTTATCAATAGGCACACTCTTATTAAAAATCTTTAAATCGGTGATAACAACATTGGGAATGATTAAATTATCTTTAATGCTATCAGGATGAAATATATTGAAACCGTTAATACCTCCAAAATACATCTCTCCGGTATCTTCATCCTTCAAACAAGAGTTAACATTAAATTCATATTCCTGCAATCCATCACTAATGCCAAAGTTTTTTGCTTTTTTAGTATCGGGATTGAATTTGGTAATACCTGAATTTGAACTGATCCAAAGGTTCCCATGATCATCTTCTAAAATACCATGTATGGTATTTGATGCAAGACCGTTTTCCGTTGTGAAATTCATAAAAGTATAATTATGGTTTTGATCACTCCCACGGATTAATTTGTTCAACCCCATTGTTGTGCCAAGCCATAAAACGCCGGATTTATCTTCAAATATTACAAGAACTTTATTATCCGAAATACTATTGAAATTTTCGTCCGAAGTGTAACGGACAAATCTGTTATTCTCTCTGTCATACCGGTTTAATCCACCACTATTTGTGCCGAGCCAAAGATCGCCATGCCGGTCTTCATGAATTGCCCATACCGTATTATCACCGATGCTGTTTGAATCGGAAGCATTGAACCTGTAGTTCACTGTCTCGCCGGTTCTTCTATCAAATTTATATACACCGCTGGCATAAGTTCCCAGCCAGAGGTAACCATATTTATCCTCACAGATTGAAAATATATAAGTGGACCCGGGATCCTCCGGCTGTATGATATATGGAATAAATTCCTTTTTAGAAGGGACATATCGATTCAAACCAAAAGTTGTTCCAATCCAAATCGTATGGTCTTTACTTTCGTAAATTGTTAAGACCGTATTAGCCATCAGGCTTTTTGGATTATCCGGATTATGTTTAAAGTATGAGAATTTTTTAGTATGTGTATCAAATAGATTTATGCCTCCATCTCTTGTACCAAGCCACAAAACATCCTTTTGATCTTTACACATCGCTAACATGACATTTTGATTTAAACCTTCAGGATTGGCAGGACTACTGCTGTAACAAATGATATCTCTTTTCCGCTTATCAAATTTACTCAGTCCGCCCCAGTCTGTACCTATCCACAAAACCCCTGATCGATCTTCAAATACCGTATAAATATTATTGGATCCTATGCTATTTAAATCGTATGGATTATTCTGATATAACTCAAAATCAATGGTCTGCTCAATAATTTTCTCATGATCTGATGCATCAGGCCATTGAAGCCTGATCAAACCATCACCAAATGTACCAATCCAAAAATCATTGGATTTATCTTTATACAAATATGAAATGGATTCATTACCCGCAAATTTTATTCTATTCTTTTTATAGCTAAATCTAACGAATGAATCTTTATTCCGGTCGTAAATATTTAATCCGTTATCCCATGTTCCTACCCATAAATTACCCGATTGATCTTCGCCGATACCATTGATATTATTGCTGCTTAAACTGAAATTATTGTATGGTTGATGAACATATGTGGTAAATTTATTATTTACAGGATCGTATTTTGTTAATCCGGACCTGGTACCGATCCAAATCAAACCATATTTATCTTCATGAAAGCAATTAATAAAATTCCAGAAAGTGTTGTTAACATTTACGTTTTCATTATTATAATGAATGAACTTTACTTCGTCTGCATTTTTAGCTTGCTCTTTAAATTTTTTTGAAGAAACAAGTTTATCCACTCCCACTCCTAATGTGCCGATCCATAAATTTCCTTTTTTATCTGACAACAATGCGGTAATGGAGTTATGACCGATACTGGTGGAATCATCAGGATCATTTACGTAACGGGTAAAGCATTCTTTTTCACTATTATATCGGTTCAATCCGCCACCCATAGTACCAATCCATAATTCACCTGAATTATCTATACACATAGACCGAACAAAATCATTTCCCAAACTCTTCGGATTATCCGGTTCGCTTTTAAATATTTTATAATTATAGCCATCATAACGGTTTAATCCGCTATAGGTACCAAACCAGATAAAACCCATACTATCCTGACAAATGGTTGTTACAGAGTTTTGTGATAATCCTTCTTTAGTGGTAATGCGGTCAAATCTTATTTGTTGGCCAAAAAGACAAGATGTAAAAACAAATACAATTAATATTATACTATATAATTTTAAGAATTGAATAAAACGACTATCAATACTATCCTTGTGTAAAACCATATTCTCAACATTTCCCGAGTTTTAAAATATCAAATATAATGATGGTATTCGGCAGAATAATCTAATTTTAAAGTGACAACCTACTAAAAAATGACTATTGTACATTAATTAATACTAGTTTGCTAAGATAAATTTTAAGATACATAAGCTTTAGAAAGAATTAATCCTATTGAAATGTTAAAAAACATGATTCATATATTCATAAAAAATAATATTCCTAATGTATTTTAAATTAAATAATTTATCATCCGGCATATAAGTTATCAGTCATTTTTAAATATCAATTAACTTATTTATGTTATATTCAATCTGATCTAATAGTTATATTGCATAAACCTCAATCAGAAAAATACCCCGCTGCTTTTATAAGCCTTTGTATATCACGTAGACCGATATTGCCTTTATAAAATCGGCCACCTTTATTGACTTGCATCAGAGCATTACACAATATTTTAGAATCAGCTGCAGCTAAAGCGGATGCACTGTCATAACCTGCTTCCACTAGCATTCTGGCTGTAATAAGACTTACCCATTGCACCCGACACAGATCAGCTAGCTTAATCATGGTTTCCATAAACTCACTATCCACATTTTTTGATCTCGCAAGGTCAGCCGCATTCTTTGCATCATAAGCTGCATGGTGCAATGACGCAGTATCTTTTATTCCATTGGATTCGAGCTTTCCGATTTCATCTTTTGGCATCCAATTAAACTCTTTCAATTTAGATGGCTTTGGAAAATAGCTTTCAATTTCGCGTCGAAGTAAGGTTAAGTAATTCACATCGATGCCCGTTTTACTGGAGAAGGAAGGTATGTTTTTTGCGTTTTTTATTTCTTTACGCAAATCAGCGAACGTTTTTATTCCATATTGTTTGAGTAGCTTAAATTTGTTTTCGATTCCATCCAGCAAAGAAGCACGGCTAGGTACAAGATTAGTATCTTCGATTCGGTTCTGTAAATCATTTAGGCTAACTTTGATCGGATCAATAGAATAAGACATTTTATTTTTCCTAATATTTAAATTCAAAAACAGTATATCTGAATCTTTTAATTTATTTAATGACATTTATAGCTGGGTATATTTTTTCGTACTCTGAGAATATACCTTTATATTTCTCATGCATCGGGTAATTTGGTGTTATCGTTTTTATTACGCCTGTCATCTTTTGAGCAGCTTCTTTAAATGTGGGATACCAGCCTGCACCAACCGCTGCACAAATACCCACACCAAGAGCAGATGCTTCTTTATTTTTAGGCAGGCAAATCGTTTTGCCAGTTATATCCGCAATAATTTGGCACCAGAATCGACTTTTGCTACCTCCACCAATCGTAACCAATTCCTTCACTTTCGATCCGGTTGCGTCTTCAACGGCATTAAGCGCCAGCAGCTGTTCAAAGGCAATCCCTTC
>JARRPN010000289.1:0-3422 GCA_037382875.1 Calditrichaceae bacterium
AAAATTATTCTGAAATAATTGTTTTTCGTGCATCCAAGGATCTTGCTGAAAATCTGAAAGGGCAGTTCGGTGCAAGAATGGATTCTCTGGAAATCAAACATCTCAATCCTGTTTGGCGAATAGTTTCAAATGATTGAACAATAAGAAAATTTATATTTACATAAAAAATCAAGCGATTTTGTTTTTGTTTAAAAAAATTATATAGAAATTTTAATTTAGAACATTTCTTAAAAACTTAATCATTATAATATCTTCTGATTGAGATTATATTTTATTAATTCTAAATTTACCATATTTCCAAATAATAAATCATGAAAGGTATAAACACATGTTTAGTTCAGTTAATAGAATTTTGTTTATCAGTTTAATTGTATTTGTTTTTTTATTCAACTTCATCATTGCAAGAGATATAGAAACTCTTCAATCAAACTGGAAGTTCAGTAAAGGACACCAGGAAAATGCATATTCAGTGAATTTTAATGATTCTCTGTGGCAAACTGTTACAATTCCACATGACTGGGCTATTGACGGTTCATTTATTCTGGACGGTGACGGCAGTACCGGAAAGCTGCCCTGGAAAGGTGAGGGATGGTATCGGAATAAACTTGAAATTACCGAACATATGAAAGATAAAAGTATTTATCTGGTTTGTGATGGTATAATGGCATTTCCTCAAATTTATGTTAATGGTAAACTTGTCGGGGAGTGGGACTATGGTTATAATTCATTCTATTTTGATATAACAGAATATTTAAAATTTGATCAGGATAATATTTTAGCTATTCATGCAGATACCCGAAATCATGGCAGCCGCTGGTATCCAGGTGGAGGGATATTTCGTAAAATTCAATTGATCATAGTTGATCCTATTCATGTTGGGATTTGGGGAACCTATATTACGACACCAATCATTAAACCAAATTATGCAGATGTGCGCATCAGGACGACGATAAATAATAAATCTCCGGAAGATACAAGTGAAGTTACTGTGTCACAGATTATGTTAAATTCTCAGGGTATCGAGGTAGGAAGAGATGAGATTCAATCAACAATTATCTCAGGAAGTTCCAAAGATGTTGAATGTACAATCACACTAAAAAACCCACAGCGATGGGATATTAGAAACCCAAATTTATATAAAGTAAAAACTATTATTAAACAATATAATAATATTATAGATACTTACGAATCCACATTTGGTATAAGAAAAATTCGTTTTACAGCTGATCATGGTTTTTACTTAAATGACAAACGAGTACAATTAAAAGGAGTCAATCTTCATCATGATCATGGACCGTTGGGAGCTGCGTTCTATCCCCGTGCTATGGAACGTCAACTGGAAATTATGAAATCCATGGGATGCAATGCTATTCGTACCAGTCATAATGTTGCTGCTCCGGAATTGCTTGAACTGTGTGACAAAATGGGATTCTTGGTACTCGATGAAATTTTTGATAAATATGATGATAAGGCCGATATCACAGAAGATACGAATTTTGAAGAATTTGCTCATCGAAATGTGAAAAATTTTATAATGCGCGATCGTAATCATCCATCCATATTTTTATGGAGCGTCGGCAATGAAATTAGCGATGTACAGAACAATCAAAATGGTGGTTTCCAAAAACTTCATACTATGGTCAATTTTGTACGCAAATATGATCCTACTCGACCAGTTACTTTAGTATGTGATCAATATAAAAGTGCTGTACTCCGTCATTTTGACTATTATGATGTTCATTCATGGAATTACGGGAGACGTTATAGGTTAGCCCGACAATTAGAACCCAATAAAGCAGTCATTATTAGTGAGTCAGCTTCAACATTAAGCACCCGTGGATTTTACGAATTGCCTTTACCGAAGGAAAAAACAGATTTTACAAAATCTCTTCAGGTCAGTTCTTATGATTTAAATGCACCTTGGTGGGCTGAAGTTGCTGATGATGATTTTATGTGGCAGCAGCAGGAAGAATATATCGCCGGTGAATTTGTCTGGACCGGTTTTGATTATTTAGGCGAGCCGACACCATATTCTAATTTTGGCGTTAAACGACTCGGTTTAAATGTGGAGAAAGCTTCGCGCAGTTCATATTTTGGTAGCGTTGATCTCTGTGGTATTCCAAAAGATCGTTAGTACCTCTATAAAAGTTATTGGAAACAGGATGAAACAACCCTTCACATTCTGCCGCACTGGAACTGGGAAAATAAAGGGGATACGATTCCTGTATTTGTTTATACCAATGGTGACTGTGCAGAACTTTTCCTCAATGGAAAATCGCTTGGTAAACAGTGTAAAAATCCTAAATCCAATAAATCTATTGAGCGTTTCCGGGTAATGTGGAATGATGTAATATACGCACCGGGCGAGCTTAAAGCTGTCGCATATAAGGAAGGAAAACAGATCGGAGAGGCACAGGTAAAAACAGCCAATGAACCTTACAGAATAAAACTATCACCGGATCGGAATGTTATTAAAGCCGATGGAATGGATCTGTCCTATATTTTGATTGAAGCATTTGATAGAGATGGTAATCTTTGTCCGCTTGCGTATAATCAGATTGAAATAAAACTGGACGGACCGGCTCATATTGCAGGAGTCGGTAACGGTAATCCGCAATCATTTTCTCCATTTAAATCAAATACTGTAAAATTGTTTTATGGAAAGGCTATGCTCATTGTGGGTTCAGGTTTGAAATCAGGTAAAGTAAAAATTTCTGCTTCTTCAAATGGTTTAAAAACCGGTAGAACTCAAATTAAAATAAAGTAAAACCTTTTAAGCTGTATATACAAATAATTAAAGATTTTAAATCCTTTGAATATTCTGATAAGATTATTGGATTATAATGAACATTCATTTTTGAAAGAAATGTCTTATCAAGCCATCTTTATCCCGGAAGGTGAACCGTCCTTACCCAACGATATTATTAATCTGCCTCAACTATCTAAATATTTTGAGAACTGGGGGAGACAAGGAGATTATTGCCTAATTGCAGAATATGAAGGTGAAAAGATCGGTGCAATATGGTGCCGGTTGTTTGATACCCAAAATAAGGGTTTTGGGTTTGTATCTAAAGATATTCCGGAACTTTCGATTGCGGTTGATAAAACTTATCGGAATAAAGGCGTTGGAAGTATGCTATTGGAAGGATTCTGTAGACATTTAAAAAAGGAGGGCTTTCAAACGATCTCTTTAAGTGTGAATAAAAGCAATCCGGCTGTTAATTTATATCTGAGAATCGGATTCAAAATAATCAGAACGAATGAGAACGATCATATTATGATTAAGGAATTGTAAAGTCACTAATGAAATTTGTATAGTGTTCTATTATAAAATAGCAATTATTATCAATCTCTTTAGATTAAATTAGCAACTAGCATCAAGCTTTTAATAAATTACATTTCTATTTTGTCTTCAGAATTAC
>JARRPN010000289.1:3527-7250 GCA_037382875.1 Calditrichaceae bacterium
CTGGTGGGGGCATTTGTATGCTACACCTGAAAGTCGGGCAGTACTGGTTGGTGAAAAACCTTATAAAAACGGACCTGATAAAATTGGCATTTTTGCAACCCGCTCTCCCGTTCGTCCTAATCCGGTGCTTATTTCAAATATATATGTGCAAAAGATCGATTATGAAAAAGGAGTTATAGAGACGCCCTATATTGACGCCGAGGATGGAACACCAGTGATTGATATTAAACCCTATCATAAAAGTGAGAGAGTAAAAGACTGCACAGTTCCTGACTGGTGCAAACACTGGCCGGAGTGGGATGAGGATACAGCAACATTCGATTGGGAAAAGGAATTCAACTTTTAGAAATGCATACTTGATTAAATAAGTCCCTCTATTGTTTCGGAGGGACTTTACTTTTAAGTTTTAATACAGTAATCCTAGGATTAGAAAATGAAAAATAGAGATGTAGTATTAAAATCGGTGCAGTTTATAGAAGACAATTTGAAAGCCGATATCAGTGTTCTGGATATGGCTAATTCAGTCTATTATTCTCTTTATCATTTTATTCGTCTATTCCAGTCGGTAACAGGATTTTCACCGAAAACCTATTTGCAGCAGCGACGCTTGACGGAGTCCATAAAAGATTTAAAAAAATCTGATAAGAAGATCATTGAAATTGCCTATGATTACCAGTTTAATAGCCATGAAGCTTTTACACGTTCATTTAAAAAACAGTTTGGAATTAGTCCAAGCCAAATTCGAAATGGTATTTCATTAGCCGATTTACCCGCAGTCAATCCGATAACAAAGGATTATATTTATCAATCGGAAAAAACTAAAAATACACCGCCTGAAATTATTGAGTTATCACAGAAAATATTGACCGGTATCTCGTTCTTCCTGGCTGATGATTCGAAAGTTATGGATTTGTCCAATGAATGGAATCAGCTTATGCATGAAGTTGAAAACATCAAAAATCGTTTAATGCCCGAGCGGTTTTACCAGGTACAATACTGGTCTGAAAATCAAGAATTGGGTGGATTGTATTTTTTCATCGGAGTAGAAGTAAATGATATCGATGAGGTGCCGCCTCAGTTTGTAATTAAAATCATCCCAAAATCCCGGTATTTACGTTTTGTCCACAAAGGGCTAGCCAATAAAGTAGGTTATACTTACAAATACATTTACAATCAGTTTTTACCGGAAACCGATTATAAACTAAACAAACCTTTTAATTTTGAGTTTTATGGTGAAAAATGTTTAGGTCCTTACAATCCTGAGTCCGAAAGTGAAATTTTTATTCCGATTGAATGAATATTATTCATCCTCCAATTTTCATTTCTATAATATCAAGGGTATCAGAAATCATATAAAAGATTATATTATTCTGCATAAAAAGTTTTATAATATGAAACTTATTTGCCATTTATGATTATTAAAATTAAAATGCTTTTTAAACGTAAATAAATAATAATAACATTAATATGAAAATAGCATTTATCTCTGATATTCATGGCAACTCCTGGGCGTTAAGAGCTATCCTGGATGACATTAAAGAAAAAGATGTTTCGGAAATTTATGATCTGGGCGATAGCCTTTATGGTCCACTGGACCCAAAAGGGACCTATCATCTCTTAAAGGAAGAGGGGATTGAAAGTATTTGTGGCAATCAGGATCGTGAGATCTTTGAAAATGCCAACAGTTCTGATATAAATCCAACTTTAAAATATGTTCAAAGTCAGCTATTTGAAAACGCTATTCTCTGGCTGAAAGAGTTACCCGCTCATAGGATTGTTCATGATCAGATATTTCTTTGTCATGGAACCCCTGCTAATGATTCTGGGTATTTACTGGAGCAGTTGCATGACACCTTTGTGGGTATAAAGGATTACAATCAAATAGAAGTTTTGTTAGCCGATGTAAAGCAAAAAATAATCGTATGCGGCCATAGCCATAAACCGGGTCTGGTTGAAACACAGGAAAGAATTATAATTAATCCGGGCAGTGTTGGATTGCCTGCTTATGATGATGAACTGCCGATTCCTCATAAGATTGAAAATTTCAGCCCAAAAGCGCGATATTGTATTATAGATTTAGAAAGAAATATAAACATTGAACAAATAGCTATATCTTATGATTACGAAAACGCTGCTTTGGCTGCAGAACAGAATAAAAGAGAAGATTGGGCAAAGTGGCTGAGAACGGGAAGAGCATAATTTGAAAACAAATCCCTATAAACTATAACTGTTCTTGTTTGGAATTTGGATATTGGAGTTTGGGATTTATTTGGGATTTGGTGCTTGTAATTTGATATTTAAGAATTTATTCGGCCCCAGAATTCTTTTATCACCGGAATATAATCATCCGTAATTTCAATGTCGCCTTGCCTTTTAAACCAGTACTCCGGAAGGATATTATTGAACTGTTCATCTGAAAATCGCTCCCCTATCAAAATGACAATTCCTTTATCGGTTGCTGAACGGATCAATCGCCCAACGGATTGAATGACTTTATTCATTCCAGGGAAAATATAGGCATACTCCATTCCGGCATTTTGTTTTTCTTCATAATATTGGCGCAATAACTCCCGTTCAAAACTGACCATAGGCAGGGCAGGGCTTATTACAATTACACCGATGGCCATATTACCAAAATAATCCACGCCCTCTGAAAAGATGCCGCCCATAACAGCTAGTAACAGATTCTGTTGATCCTTTTTCTTTAATTCATTTAAAACCAGATTACGGTCTTCATCTTTCATGTCCGGCTTTTGTAATATTTTATTATGCTTAACCTTGCCCAGAAATACATTGACATTCTGAACAAAATCGAAACTCGGAAAGAATACCAGATAATTGCCGGATTGCTGCTGAATAACCTGCTCAATGATTTCTGCAATACGCGGATAATTCTGCATCCGGTCTTTATAGCGGGTTGACATACCGGGGATAATAATGATTTTCCGATGTTCGCTGGGAAAGGGTGAGTCGAGCTGTAATTTTTCAGTTCGGTATTCCGGAAATCCCAGAACATTCTGATAAAAATCGATAGGATCCAGGGTGGCAGACATAGCAACTACCGAATGAAAACCCTCAATGCGTTGCTGTAAATAATGGGAAGGATCACAGCATTGAATCTTAAGAATGCCCCCTTCATCTGCATCGTAAAAAGGTACAAAAGCACGGTCATGAATCCGTGCAATTTGCACAAAATGTCGCAGGCTAAAATAAAAGCTTTCAAGGGGATCATCAATAATCAGCCAACGTTTCTTTATTTTCTCAATTAGATATTTAATAAAAGTCTGCTCATACAAACTAAGCGCGCTATCCCAGGCCAGGATATTCAGATCGGTTTCAAAATACTGACGGCCGGCAAAATGAATTTCACCTTCCAGATTTAATTCGTTCAATATATTTTCAATCTCTTTTAATGCCTTGACCAGATTTTTAAATATTTTACTTTTTTTATCTTTATTCTGATTAATTAAACTTACAACCGTTTCTTTTTTCAATAAGGGTGATAAATACTGCATGCCCCGATCATACAGGTTATGGGCTTCATCGATAATAAGAATCCAGTCCGAATAATCTTTCTTGGCAAACAGACGGCGCAGGTAAACGGTCGGATCAAACACATAATTAAAATCACCGACTAATAGATCAACATTAAAACTGAGATCCATTGATACTTCAAACGGGCACAGAACATGATCAACGGCTTTGGCATAAATTGTCTCAGGT